>CAJWGQ010000006.1 GCA_913041025.1 uncultured Gammaproteobacteria bacterium
ACAATATGGAAAAGAGAGTGGCGCGCAATCTTCCGAAACCGAGCGGCAATAGTAAATCCCATAGCGTTCCTTCTTCTTGGAGTACTTTTGTTTAATTTGAGTTTGACGAATTCTGAGCCGAATAATAGTTCTCATGCGATTGGGATGCTTTGGTTGTTGGTGTTGATCACCAGTTTTTTGTCGCTTGACTCGACTTTCAGGAGAGACTTCGAAAATGGCCTACTTGAACAAATTTTTGTTGTTGCAGAAATGCCGTTCCTCGTGATTTTCCTGAAGGTATTGATACATTGGATCGTGACGGGATTTTTGGTCAGCCTGCTCTCTCCATTGTTGGGGCTTTTGATGGGGTTACCGTCTGAAATGTTCTTAAATGTATTTGCGTCTTTACTGGTGGGTACCGTTGCTCTGAGTTTTTTGGGAGCGATCGGTGCTTCGTTGACTGTTGGCATGGGTCGGGGGGGGCTTCTCCTCGCTCTGCTGGTGTTGCCTTTGTACATTCCGGTTTTGATTTTTGGAGTGGATGTGGCTCAATCGGAAGAGCTAGGAATCTCGGGGATCCCTGCTTTGTACTGGCTGCTCTTTGTCAGTGTTGCATCGCTAACTTTGGCGCCCTTTGCGGCATTGTTGGGGCTTAAAATCAGCTTATCGATGGATTAGTTATGAATGTAGGTTTATTTGGTAGGTATCGGTTTTGAGGATCCAAGAACTCTGGCATCGTTTAGGTTCGCCCCGGTGGTTTTTCGAATATTCAGGCAAGTTTGTCGGGTTTTTTGGGGTTGGAGCATTGGTTCTGTTGGTGGTGGGCTTTGTGTGGGGCTTGCTTATTGCGCCTCCTGACTATCAACAGGGCAATAGTTTTAGAATTATTTACGTGCACGTTCCGGCGGCTATTTTATCTCAAAGTTTATACTTGGCGATGGGCGTTGGTGGGTTTGTTTTATATGTATGGCGTATGAAGCTTGCCGATGTTTTGATTTCTGCTTGCTTGCCGTTAGGTATGTCGCTAACTGTTTTAGCTTTGTTTAGCGGTGCTGTTTGGGGTAAGCCCACCTGGGGAACCTGGTGGGAGTGGGATGGCAGGATTGTTTCTACAACGGTTCTGCTTTTTCTCTATGTCGGTATTTATGCGCTAAGAGAAGCCATATCTGATAGTGAACTCAGAGGTAAGGCCAGCGGTTTGGTGGCGATGGTTGGAACCATCAATATCCCAATTATTAAATACTCGGTAGACTGGTGGACTACGCTTCATCAGCCCGCTACTTTTACGCTCACAGAAAAGCCATCCATGCCTCCAGAGATGTGGGTGCCACTCTTGATTATGGTGGTTGGCTTTTATTTTTTTGCGGGCCACAACATTTTGAATAGAATGAGAGCTGAGATTTTGCAGAGAGAAGCTAAGACCGCTTGGGTTAAGAATTTATTGCTGAGGGCAAATTGATTTACTTTGATTCTTTATCAGAAATGGTGTTTATGGATGGTCACGGAATTTACGTGTGGGTGAGCTATCTGTTTGCGCTTGGGGTCTTGTTGGCGAATCATTTTTCCGGTCGAGCCTTCCTGAAAAAGGAACTTAAGCTGTTGGCATGGTCGAATCAAACATCGAAAGAAGAGAGCAGATCTGGTGAACCGTAAACGTAAAAACAGACTCGCGATGGCGTGTTTTTTGTTGATCGGTATAGGTGCGTCGTTGATCGCTCTGTTTGGAGCGTTGGATCAGAATTTGAACATGTTCTATCCCCCTAAAGATGTTGTTTCCGGGGTGGCGCCGCTTGAAACTAATATCAGGGCTGGCGGCATGGTTGAGGAAGGCTCGCTTGCGCGAGATGAAGATAGCTTAGAGCTTTCTTTTGTCTTGTCGGATAGGGCGGGTTCAGATTTCAGGGTGTATTTTACAGGGATTTTGCCGGATTTATTTCGTGAAGGGCAGGGTATTTTGGTAGAGGGGGAGTTGCAGCAAGACGGATCTTTTTTAGCTCACCAGGTCTTGGCTAAACATGATGAAAATTATATGCCTCCTGAATTGATGAGCCTGGCAGAAGAAAAACAACCAAAAAATACCGGAGGTTAGCTTGATCCCGGAAATTGGTCAGCTCAGCCTTTCTTTTGCAGCAGCCCTAGCTTTTGGCGGCACGGTAATGGGTTTTTTGGGTAATGCCCTGCACAACAATAAAATTCAGGAAGCAGTCCATTCTCAGGTTCTGGGGCAATTTGTCTTCGTGTTGATCGCTTTCTTGGCTTTAGTCTGGTCTTTTTTAACCGACGATTTCACGGTCGCCTATGTGGCAGGGCACTCAAACACGATTCTGCCCTGGCAATACAAGGTGAGTGCTGTTTGGGGTGGTCACGAGGGGTCTTTTTTACTTTGGATTCTAATTATGACTCTCTGGATGCTGTCGGTCGCGTTATTGCGCGATCGATACCCTCGTTATTTTGTATCCAATGTGCTTTCTACCTTGAGCCTGCTGAATCTTGGGTTTATCTGTTTCTCTCTTTTTACCAGTAATCCCTTTGATCGATTGATACCAATGACGCCTTTGGAGGGCTCAGATCTCAATCCGCAATTGCAGGACTTTGGGTTAATAGTCCACCCGCCTCTTTTGTACATGGGTTATGTGGGTTTATCCGTCCCCTTCGCTTTTGCGATTGCAGGGCTTCTGCAAAATAGAATTGACTCCTCTTGGGCGCGGCTTTTGAAGCCCTGGACCACGGTATCTTGGAGCTTTCTTACGCTTGGGATTTTGCTGGGTAGCTGGTGGGCTTACTATGAACTGGGGTGGGGTGGTTGGTGGTTCTGGGATCCGGTCGAGAACGCTTCATTTATGCCCTGGCTTGCTGCAACAGCACTACTTCATTCTAGTGCTGTCACGGAGAAGCGCGGTGCTTTCAAGCATTGGACTGTCTTGTTGGCTGTGACCTGTTTTTCTCTCTCTCTATTGGGTGCTTTCATTGTACGCTCTGGAGTTTTAACCTCTGTTCACTCTTTTGCAGTTGACCCCGAGCGAGGGGCTTACATTCTTTTTTATCTTGCTTTAATTGTGGGCGGCTCTCTCACTCTGTTCGCTTTTAGAGCCTCTGAAAGCCAAGCGGTAATCCGCTATTCCTTTCTGAGCCGAGAGTTTTTTATGCAGATCAATAATGTGGTACTTGTGTCGTCGATGGTAATAATTTTATGGGGGACTCTCGCGCCCATCGGATACGAAGTAATTAATGGCAATCTTTATTCTATCGGCAAACCTTTCTTTGATTTTTTCTTTGTGCCCTTAATGCTATTTCTGGCGGTCGCGATTGGATTCGTACCCCTTTTACGTTGGAAAAAGACTAACTTTGATCATCTTCTATCTTCCTTGAAGGCTCTATTACCGACGACATTGGTTTTGACTTTTTTAATTGCTTATCTTATCGATTTTAAGTCAACCGCGGTCGTTTTGTGTTGTGGTCTGGGCTGTTGGATTCTTGTTAATCACTTTGGAGACGCGCTCTCTCGCTTTCGAGATAAGGGATTCTTCAGTCGATCATACTTTGGAATGTCTTTTGCGCATATTGGCTTTGCCATCACTATAGTGGGGGTTGCATGCACTACTGTATTCTCAGTAGAAGAAGATGTTCGTATGGAGCCTGGTGACACACAGATCATAGGGCCTTTGAAAGTGTCGTTTGTTGGCGTCTCAGATGTACCAGGACCAAACTACATTGCCAAAAGAGGGATCTTTGACATAGAACGTAATGGCGAGTTTATGCATAGGTTATTACCCGAAAAGCGCACTTATTCTGGTGGCAAGGTTATGACGGAAGCGGGCATTGAAGCTGGGTTTTGGGCCGACACATACATATCCATGGGAGAGCCTTTAACAGAGGATGCTTGGGCGGTTAGGCTGCACTATAAACCTCTTGTTCGGTGGATTTGGTTTGGCGGTATTTTGATGGCACTTGGTGGTATTTTATCTGCAATACGTTTGGACTCGAGCAGCGCTGTTCGTAGGAAAGCCTCATCAAATTCGGCTGTTGTAGCATCAGAAGGGTCCAGTAATTGAGGCTGTCGCGATTTGCTATTCCTTTGGTTTTGTTTGTCACCATTGTAGTGTTCTCTTTTTTTGGTCTAGAGATTCAAGATAGAGATAAGTTACCTTCGGCGTTGATAGACAAACCGTTCCCTGAATTTGTAGCGACTTCTCTTTTTGATTCTACTTTAGAAGTGAAAAATGATGCTTTGGTAGGAAAACCTACGTTGGTCAACGTTTGGGCGACTTGGTGCCCAACGTGTAAGGCAGAACATGGAGAGTTAATTCGAATTTCGGAAGATACTCAGCTGCAACTTATAGGAATCAACTATAAGGATGACCCGGCAAAAGCTAGACAATGGTTATTAGACCAAGGCAATCCTTTCGATTTGGTTCTTCAGGACCCACAAGGAGACCTTGGAATAGAGCTGGGCGTCTACGGTGCGCCTGAAACCTTTTTATTGGACGAGTCTGGCCGAGTGGTCTTCAAACGAGTGGGCGCGATTACTCGCGAGGTATGGATTGGTCAGATGCTGCCTTTTGTCAATGATATATAGACACGCCCTTTCTTCTTTCGTTTCGTCTCAGCGGATTATGTTACTCGTCTTGTTGTGTCTTTTTAGCCTCTGCTCGAAGGCTTCGAGTACGGTGGACATTTATGAGTTTTCGAAAGAAATTGATAAATCTCGCTATCAGAGCTTGATACAAGAGTTTAGGTGTCCCAAGTGCCTGAACATCAATATTGCCGGGAGTGATGCGCCGATCGCTCAGGATCTGAGACGAACTGTTTATCGGCTGGTTGTTAAAGAAAAAATGACAGATGATGAAATAAGGAATTTTCTTCAGGAAAGATATGGTGATTTTGTTTTATATGATCCTCCGTTTAATGAGAGGACCTGGCTGATCTGGTCGATGCCTCTGATATTTTTGGTATTAGGTATTTGGTGGGTCTTCTCTACTAAAACTCGTTCAGCTTTTGAAACACGTATCGAGTTGTCTCAAACAGACCGAGATCAACTCAAAGAGATACTTGACGACAACAGATGATGCTAATCCTTTTATTAGGATGCTTTGGCCTAGCGTCTGTCTGTTTTCTCCTCAAGCCGTTGATTTGGAAAAACAGCTCGAACCAGCCTCCTTTTGATGAAAAAGTTCATCGAACTAGTCTTTACAAAGACCAGGTCTCGGAGTTGCGCGAAGGTATAGGCGACGAAACTCTGTTGCCTGAGTTGGAAGATGAATTGGGAGCTGTTTTTCTCGCTGAGAGTTCTGAGGAGCTCGAAGCGGAAAGATCGGTGAGGTCAGAGCGGAAATGGGTGTCTATCGTTTATGGGGTGACTGCCGGCTCTATAGTTTTCGTTGGTGCTTTAACTTACTGGGTTGTTGGCGGGTCCCAACTCATGCAAGTTGAGGGTGCCGAAAAACTGCTCATGCTTGATCCAGTTCGCGAAGCAGTTGAGCTAGAGCAATGGTCCGATCGCCTGAAATATAGACTCGAATCCAATCGTGAAGACGGAAAGAGTTGGTATCTTTTGGGGCACGCATATTTGAAGCGTTCAGAGTATACGCTTGCGAGTAGTGCTTTTTCTCAAGCCAATCGAATTTTTGGATCTGATCAGAATGTATTGAATTATTGGTTGCAGTCGCGGTATTTGGCGTCAGGAAATGTTGATGCGAAAAGTAGAGAAATAATCGATGAGATTTTGAGGGCCGAGCCGGGCAACATAACGGTTGCAGAAATACTGGGAGTCGATGCTTTAAAAAATGGAAACGTCGAGCTTGCGATTAAGGAGCTAAGCCGAGTGATCTCCGCTAGTGACAATCCTTCAAAGCAAATAATTCTTGCTTCTCTCGTATCAGAAGCGAGGAAAACTTTGACTGAGAAACAGGTCGGCATTGTAGTTAACTTGAGCTCCTCGAGTGAGATAGCTGGTGGTTCGTTTTTATTCGTCGTTGCCAGGCCAGTAGGTGGTGGCATGCCCTATGCTGTTGCCAAAAGACCCGTTGAGATGTTGCCGTTCAGTGTGGTTTTGGATGATCTAGTCACTATGCAGCCAACAAGGCTGCTCTCTGAAGCAGACAGCTTTGAGGTTCTTATCAGATACAGTGCTTCAGGGACGATAGACCGACAACGCGATGTTGAGCTTTGGAGTTCGCAAGCATTTTTTAAAGAGAATCTTGATTCACGGATCGAGGTCAACGTGGATATTGGAAACAAAATGTCTGCTAACAGCGAATAGACGGGCTTATGTTCCTAATTTCCGACATTTTTTGAGCTCATTATCGCTTTTTTTTGAGAGCGTTTTTTTGAACGAAAGTATTACCAATTTGATTTGGATGAATTAAACTTGGTGAAACGTGGTAGAGGGTTAATTCGTCTGGACTGAAAACTAATTCGTTGAGAGTTTGGCAAATCGATAGCCATAGACCTCAATAGATTGGAGCTAGGATCTAGTCGACACGAATATGAGACTCAAGCAAATAAAGCTTGCTGGTTTTAAGTCTTTCGTCGAACCGACAGTCGTCAGCCTGCCGGGTAGTCGCTGCGCAGTCGTTGGTCCCAATGGTTGCGGAAAATCTAATGTAATTGATGCGGTCCGCTGGGTTATGGGTGAGAGCTCTGCCAAGAACCTTCGTGGTGAGAACCTGACTGACGTTATTTTCAATGGTTCTAATGGACGCAAGCCGACCGCTATGGCAAGCATTGAGCTTCTGTTTGATAACAGCGATGGTCGCATAGGAGGTCAGTATTCCGCTTACTCTGAGATATCGATAAGACGACAGGTAACTCGCGACGCTCAATCAAATTACTTTCTCAACGGAACTAAGTGCCGGCGTCGCGATATACAGGATGTGTTTTTGGGTACGGGCTTTGGGCCAAGAAGTTACTCAATAATTGAGCAAGGGATGATCTCTCAACTCGTGGAAGCGAAGCCTGATGAACTAAGAGTTTATTTGGAAGAAGCGGCAGGGATTTCCAAGTATAAAGAGAGAAGGCGTGAAACTGAAAATCGAATCAAACACGCCAGAGAAAATTTAGACCGAATAAACGACATCCGGGAAGAGCTCGCTCGTCAGCTGGAGAAGTTAGAAAGGCAGGCTAAGGCGGCCGAAAAATATCGCGAATTAAAGAAAGAAGAGTCTTTGCTCACCGCTCAGCTCTTTAGTTTGCGTTCTATGAAAATCCAGTCGGAACTATCTCTCCAAGAAGAGAGTATTGGGAATCATGAACTCAAACTGGAACGAACAATATCGGAACAAAGGAACATAGAAGCGAATATTGAGCGAGCCAGGCAAGAGAACATTGAGATTACGGAAAACTTTAATTTCGTTCAGGGGAACTTTTATAAAGTTGGAAGTGAAATTACTAGGCTTGAAGAAGCAATTCAGTTTAATCAGAAACGCATTAAGCAACTAGAAGAGGATCTGGAAAAAGCTAGCGAGCGATATGGTGAAATAAAAAACTTATTGCTTCGTGACCAAAAAGAAATTAGCGAGCTGGAGGCGCAGTCAGAGATTTCGACCCCGAGGCTCACGGAGTTAATTCAGCTTGACCAGGCTGTCCAAGAGAGGCTTAGACAAGCCGAAGCCCAGATGAGGCGATGGCAGAACCTATGGGATGAATTCGCTGAAAGTTCGTCGGCGAATGCGCGTGACTTGGAGGTGCAGCTGTCTCGTGTAGAACATAGTGAACAACTACTTTCGAGGTTAGGCAGGCGTGCCATTGAACTGGATAGCTTGTCGAAACAGCAGGTGGTCGAGGACGACCAAGAGGTAGCAGAGATTGCTGACGAGATCGTAACGCTAGAAGAGAGGCTAAGATCATTAGACCGTAGCGTGGATGAAAGTATCGCGACAATTTCTTCTTTGAAAGAGCGAGCGATTATGCAGCAAGAAGAATTGGACCAAGCGAGAACGAACCACAATTCGTTGATTAATCAATTGGGTAATTTGAAAGCGGTGCAGGATGTTTCTCTGCGTCAAGAGGCTAGCGAAGCCGAGGATTGGATACAGGAGCAGCGATTAGGACAGGCAGGCCGACTTGGCGAGGTGTTGTCTGTCGTGCCAGGATGGGAAAGAGCGCTGGAAATAGTATTAGGTGATTTCATTCGAGCCATGCAAGTAGACAACTTAAATGACTTTGCTGGTTCATTATATTCCTTAGCTGCTGGCGAAATAGCATTAGTTGAAAGAGGGTCGATTTCGGATGCTGGCATGGGAAGTCATGGTATGGATCTCCCAACTTTAGCTTCGCTATTGAGATCTGATTCGGAAGGCGCTAACGCGTTGTTGTTCGGTGTATTTGCGGCTGAGTCTCCAGAAATGGCTATGGAGAAGCGTCAATTTCTGAGCCCTGGGCAAAGTATAATTACTCGCGATGGTTATTGGGTTGGTGCAGATTGGATTCGTGTGCTGCACGAATCCGAATCGCAAGATGGAATTATTGAACGAGGTCAGCTAATAGAAACGTTAGAGCTGGAGGCAGAGGAGTACGCAGCCTCGGTTGATGAGCTTGTGGGCGAAAGAACCAGGCTCAAGGCACTAGTTGAAGAAGCAGAATCTAATAGAGAAGCGACTCAGGAAGAGGTAAACGCTGTAAATAAATTGCTTGGCGAAAGAAGGACCCAGCATGGAGTTACTAAGGTCAGGCTTGATGAAGCGGCAACCAGACTTGTTCAGCTAAAAAATGATCGTGCCGAAGTTTCAGATCAGATAAATCAGGAAAAAGAAAAACTTGAAGTAGCTGTTTCGCTTGTAGCTAAACTGAAGACCAAAAAATCAGAAGATCAGGCAAATAAGGAACAGTTAGTGGCGAATCGGCAAAGCTTGGAATCTGGTTTGCTGGAGCTTCAAAAAGAAAGCAAAGAGTCTATTCAAGAATTAAGTGACTTCCAGTTATCGGTTAAGACGATCCAGTCTAGTATTATTGCAAGCAGAACTGCACTAAGTAGAACTCGTGAACAGGAAGCTGAGCTAAAAGAACAGTTGACTAGTATCCAGGCCGGTATAGAAGCTTCGAAGAACCCGATTCCAATTCAGCGCTCGGAAATGGACGAAAAATTAGAACAGAGATCTAATCTTGAAAAAGAAATGGCCGAGCAGAAGCTGAAAGTTGAAGAGATTTCAGAGGTTATCGAAACGAACGAAGTACATCGTAGAAGGATTGAGTCAGAGATAGACGAAATCAGATCCGTCCTTGAACGTATTCGTGTAGAAAGAGAAGGTCTAGCGGTACAAAAAAGCAACCTGTTGGATCAGATGCGAGCGACGGGTGTTTCACAAGAATTGATTGTGGCTGATATTAACGAAGATGCCAGAGAAGAAGATTGGGTAGAAGAGTTAGATAGAGTTGCTAGGCGTATTCAGCGGCTTGGATCAATTAATTTAGCGGCCATAGACGAGTATGGCAACGAATCTGAAAGGAAGACCTATTTGGATTCACAAGCGGAAGATCTCGAAACTGCAATGAGCACATTGTTAGATGCCATTAAAAAGATCGATGCTGAAACGCGAACAAGATTTAAAGAAACATTCGAGGTCGTGAATGCGCGATTTGGGGAATTGTTTCCAAAGGTTTTTGGTGGAGGACGTGCTTATCTTGAATTAACTGGGGAGGACCTACTGGATACCGGTGTCGCCTTGATGGCAAGGCCGCCTGGTAAACGTAATTCGAGTATTCACTTATTGTCGGGCGGAGAAAAAGCGATGACAGCGATAGCGCTAATATTTGCTATTTTTCATCTGAACCCAAGTCCAGTCTGTATGTTGGACGAGGTGGACGCACCGCTGGATGATATGAATGTTGCTCGTTTTGCGGATCTCATTGCCGAAATGTCTGCAGATGTCCAATTTATGGTTGTGACGCATAACAAAATAACAATGGAAATGGCAGATTATTTGATCGGTGTCACGATGAACGAACCGGGTGTATCTCGTCTGGTTTCGGTCAACGTGGAAGAGGCGGCAGCTATGGCGGTTGTTTAGTCAAAGTTGTTGGTAGGATTAACGAATTGGCTACTTTATGAGTGGCTGAGGAGCCTGGTTTGGACAGTAAAGAACTGATACTCGTAGTGTTTGGCATACTCATGTTAGTGGTTTTAGTGCATGGGTTGTGGGTTGCATGGCGCAAGAATCAAAAAAATCTCAAATTCGAGATGGTTGATTCCGTTGTCCAAGAAGATCCCGATGATATAGGGCTGTTGAGGGGTGAGTTACCTAATGGTGGCGCTCGTTTAGTAGAAAAATATGAGCAGGAGAATCTAGAAACCGCGACCTCAAACTCTCTAGATCGCGTCGAGCCCGATTTAAACACTGATGAGTCTGATCTGGGTGTGACGCCTCTTCAGGAAACCTCAAAATCTGACTCACATATGAAGATTTTGGTGCAGGAGAAGTTGGATTTTTCTGACCCTACTTCAAGTACCTCTGGTGGAAACAGATATGAAATCGCAAAAAAGAAGGTTTTGCGATCGTTAGAGCGGGTAGGTGAAATCAAGTTTCGAGATACTCGGAGGGATGCTCCGAATGAAGACAGTTTAAATATCTCAGAGCAGGTTGAAGGATTCAGTGATCAAAAAGAGGAAAGTATCGTAACGGGTGATGTGCAGGAGTTGATCGTGCTCAATGTTCTTGCGCCTACTGGAACTTTATATCACGGCCGTTCTTTAGTAGAGGCGATGCAATCCCAAAGCCTCAAATATGGTGACATGAACATCTTTCATCGAGTGGACCAAAAGACCAAGAGCAAGTTATTCAGTGTCGCGAATGCATTGGAACCAGGCACTTTTGATTTGTCTGATTTAGATGATTTTCAGTCTTCTGGTGTCACATTTTTTATGCAGCTGCCAGCACCCAACGATCCATCTATTATATTTGACTTGATGTTAAACACTGCCAGAAATTTGGTTCTCGAGTTAGGAGGATCCCTGAAAGATGAGCAGATGAGCGTGTTGACCGGCCAAACGGTAGAACATATGCGCCAACGAATCGCTGATTTTTCAAGACGAAGAATGTCGTTAAGAGCTTAAAAGCGAATGAAGCAAGACCGGGCGAGGCAGAGGCTTGAGGTCTTGCGTGAAAAAGTTAATGGTCACTTGCACAAATACCATGTGCTCGATGCGCCTGAGATAACAGATGCTGAGTTCGATCGTCTTTTTGACGAACTCATTGAAATTGAAAAATCACATCCTGAACTTGTAACTCCAGATTCTCCCAGCCAACGAGTGGGCGCGTCACCCCTATCTCAATTCGAGAAAGTTACGCACCTTAAACCGATGTTGTCGCTGGATAAATCAACGAGTCAGAAAGAACTTCTAGATTGGATGGAGCGTTGTGAGAATCGCCTCGACTCAAAAGAAAAGATGTCCTTTGTATGCGAACCTAAGATAGATGGTGTGGCAGTTTCATTGACCTATCGAGGCGGGGTTTTAGAGCGTGCGTCAACCCGAGGAGATGGAGAAACGGGAGAAAATATCACCGCCAACGTCAGAACAATAAAATCCATTCCCTTATTGCTTGACCATAAAGATTGCCCGCCATTTTTTGAAGTTCGTGGTGAGATTTACATGGAAAAATCGAAATTCGATCTTTTCAATCAAAAGGCCTTAGAGAAAGATGGTAAACAGTTAATTAATCCTAGAAACGCGGCGGCAGGGAGCTTAAGACAGCTTGATTCGAGTGTGACTGCTCGTAGGCCCTTGACCATGTTCTGTTACAGTTTAGGCGCTCTGGAGGGTTCATGGAGCCCTGTTACGCATGAAGAAGTCATGAAGCAGTTTTCTAAGTGGGGATTTCGTGTAAATCCGTCTACCCGTGTAGCAAAAACTCTCGAGGAGATAGGGTCGTATTTAGAAGAAATAGCAACAGCTCGCGGTCAATTAGATTATGAGATTGACGGTGTCGTCATAAAAGTTAACGAACTAGCCCATCAGGCTGCTTTAGGGGAAATGATTCGCCGACCTAGGTGGGCTATCGCTTATAAGTTTCCCGCGGAAGAAGTAACCAGTCGAATATTGGATGTGACCTTTCAGGTCGGCAGAACTGGAGCCATCACACCTGTTGCCAAGCTAGAGCCAACCTTTGTAGGGGGCGTGACAGTTTCAAATGCGACCTTGCATAACATGGACGAAGTTTCCCGACTGGATATTCGCAAGGGCGATTACGTAACAATTCAGAGAGCCGGTGATGTTATTCCCAAGGTTGTTTCGGTAATTCACAGTAAAAGGTTGAATAGTGTAGAGCCCATAAATTTGCCACTGAGTTGTCCATCTTGCGGCAGCCTGCTTGATGTTTTGAAAGACGAGGCTGTAATTCGTTGTTCTAATTTTTCGTTAGATTGTCCAGCTCAAGTGAAGGAGAGTCTAAAGCACTTTGTGTCTCGCCTAGCCATGGATATAGATGGATTAGGTGATAAATTAATCGAGCAGCTTGTAGAGAAAGGGTTGGTGAAAATACCTCCTGACTTGTACACCTTGAAGAAAGAGAATCTAACTTCTTTGGAGAGAATGGGAGAAAAATCCTCAGATAATTTGATTCACTCGATCGAGCAAAGCCGAGAAACAACCTTTGCTCGACTTCTCTATGCATTGGGGATACGTGAAGTGGGAGAAGCGACTGCCAAAAGTTTGGCAATGAAGTTTGCCTCTTTCGAGGAGATTGGCGCATCCACGGTTGAGGAACTTGAGAACATACAGGATATCGGTCCTGTCGTAGCTAGCCGAATTGCAGAATACTTTTCAGAACCACGATATAAGGTATTGTTAGAGCAGTTACTTGCCGTTGGTATTAGCTGGCCGACAACGTCAAAACAATCAGATCGGCCTTTAGAGGGAGAAACCTGGGTATTGACTGGTAGTCTCGATGGTATGTCTCGTAAAACCGCTAAGGAAGCTTTGGAGTTTTTGGGTGCTAAGGTTGCGTCTTCTGTATCTGCGAAGACCAGTAAGGTGGTTGCAGGCGCCTCGGCAGGAAGCAAGCTGACTAAAGCCCAAGAATTGGGTATCGAAATCGTTAATGAAGATGAACTGCGTCGCGTCTTATCCGACAAGGATTGACTAAGCGTCGCATGGATAGTTCTGATTGAATTTGTCTAAATATGCCATGTGCTCCAAGGGTCTTCTTGATATAGATCCGTGGCCTCCTAAAACGGGATAACCAAGAGGGACGTGGGCACAAGTGAACCAATCATCTGGAATGTCCAGTAGAGACTTAACGGACTTTTCTTCTAGGCATAAGAGGGTAGTTAGTACACAACCTAGCCCTTCGCTTCGAGCTGCCAGAAGTAGATTCTGAACGGCTGGGTAGACGGAGCCTCCGCCAACGACACTGGGCCTTTGGAGATTTTCGTCAGTAATGGTCATCTGAGAAGGGTTGAAACAAAAAACACATATAACGGGAGCTTCGTGCAGATGTTCCGATAGATAGTTGCCGGCCTCCAATCCTCTCTTTGTCTGTTTAAGTTTGTCACCTGATAATTGGTTAAGAAGGGTTTCGTAGCCTCTCGTGTACTCGATCCAATGAGGTTTGTAGAGTTCCGCAAGCTCACTCTTGCAGAGCTGATCTCTTACGACAATGATCCTCCAACATTGTCTGTTTCCGCCGCTAGGAGCCCAGGTGGCGGCTCTAAGAACTCGATGCAACACTTCGCTAGGAATAGGATCCGGTTTTAATCGGCGTACTGCTCGTAGCGTCGACATGGCATCGTATAAATCCACTTGCTAATCTCCTTGAGTATATTAAGCGTAACTGACTCCCATACCCGCCCTTACGTCATTATTCACGCCATATTGAGGGATCGGGTATCGAAGACCATTTCGTGAAAGCGCTTCTAGGCCCTGGATTACTTTGGGTAGATAGCTTGGAGGAATAGCCATGAGTAATTCATCTTCCATTACGCCTCCATATCGCCTTTCAGCGAAGCAGGGAATCGAAAGACTTGGCTCTCCAGTCGAAAGAGCTCTTCCCCATGAATCTGCACAAGCGGATTCCCCGACACAACCCCACTCCAACTTTTTGTACCCAGTCCACTGTAGACCATTGATGAAGAGAATCATCTGGGCAGGAGTGGCGTAAATTAGGCAAATATCAGGGGGATTTAACCGTCCTGCAGCCAGCGGACTAACGGCCATTGCTTTGTAATTTCCGTATTGAACAACGTCCATTGCTGCCTGATGTTCGGATGCTTCTGCTTGGTCTGCATACCAAACGCCAGCCATGCGATCCCCGGATAGCCACTCGTCGTCCCTAGGGCTTAGACCAATAACAGTGCTACATTGGGCTCCCACTAAATCATCCACTGTTATACCTACTGTCCATCCATTTCGAGATGCCTGACCAACGATTTGGTCAGTGGTATGAATGTCTCGAGGTCTTCGAATGCGCTCAATGGATTCCATTTCTTCAACCGAAGTGAATAGTTTCATTCCAATGGGCGTCGTCCTGAGACGAAGAAATTGGTTTAGGGCTGTTACGATCTCGGACCCATCGAAGGTTTGTTGATCGCTTGCGATAATTTCAGTCATACTTCTCCTCCAAAAATTCTATGCAAAGGTTTGCAAGTCTCTCAGGCTCATCATAGTGGACCATGTGTCCGGAATTTTCGAACCAAATATGTTCAGCATTCTGAAAAACTGAGACTCGCTCTTCCATTTCCCCTTGTTGAAAATACCCTGATCTTTCACCAGAGGTTAGCTCTCTACTCCAGTATTCGTGGGACAAGGCGCCGCTCACGATACAAGTTGGACACTCAACTTGGCGCCAAAACTTCTCATTTTCCATTTGAGAAGCCCCAATGAATACTCCATTAGCTTTTGGGTCAAAATTCCAATAGAGGAGACCGTTTGATTGGACTGTTAGGCTTGCTGCTAATTCTTTTGCACGTTCTTTATTCAATCTTGGATTATTGAGCATTAGGCGGCCAATGGCATGATCTAGGTCCTTTAATGGCCGTGACCCTTTGCGCGCATTGATGAGTCGGGATTCTAGGCTATTGCGATAGTACCGGACGTAATCACCTTCGTTATCATCTTTTTTCGTTGGGGGACCTAGCCCCTCTACGAGCATCAAGCACCTGATTGTTTCAGGGAAAAGAGCGCTATAACGAGATGCGATGTGGCCCCCCAGACTGTGACCAAATAGAGCACAGGATCCCTTTGTTAAAGTGGCGATGATTTCATGAAGATCGCCGAGGAAATCTGGCATGTGATAAGAATTGAAGTGAGGGCTTGCCCCGTGCCCTCTAAGATCGGGGATCAACACGAGATAGTTTTTAGAGAGTTCAACTCCCAGGGTAAAGAGAGACTTAGCCGAGTCTCGTAGCCCATGGACCAAAACTATGGGTTTCGTTTCATTATTCCCCATAGTGAATACGTTTAATTCAATTTCACCCGATGGGACGGTCGCTTCTTTGACAACCATTATTGAGGCCTCGCTAAAATTATTTTCTGATTAGTAGCGAAATTCTAATGGCATCTTCTCAGAAGTCTAAAAGGAAAAATATTGAAAATAGTCTTACCAGCGAATAACTACTTCATTATGCTAGCGTTGTGTTATTTGTTGATGTTTTGTTGGTTGCAAGCAATGTCTAGTTTTCTTAGATTTGTTTTTATTGGCTCTTTTGTAACCATTTTGATCGGTGGTGGGACCTATCTTTTCGCTGGGCCTACTTTTTTTCAATTGGTTTCTCTGACTAAGCAATCCGATGATCAATATCTTGTGGTCGGCTTTGCTTCAACGTCTGATCTCAGTGGCCTAAAAAGAGATCCCTTTGACGGGCAAACAACCCTATTTGAATCTGAAGAGGGTACTTTGCTTGCAGATCTGAAATTCGATTTCGAGATACAAGGGTTTTCAAAACAAACAGAAAAAAGGCTGATGGTCTATGGTTTTCCATCACATGAAAGGTATTTGTATGCGATCACAAATATGTCCAATGTCTTCCAAGAGGAGCCAGCTTATATTCCTGAATCCGCTCGGTTTAGCGACTATGCATCCATTGCAAAGGAATCTCTCAGTAATCTATTAATATGCAGAATCTCAGGAGAAGATTCAAAAGATGTAGCGGCAGCTGCAGTTGAGAATCTTGAGAAAGTGATAAAACGGCATGGTGGACATGAAGTCTTTGGATTTCTTGAACCGATCGTTGAGCATGACAGGAAATGGCAATCCATTTGGGCCTTTAATTTAGGGGGTCGAGATTCAGCAGTGGAGCTGCTGGAGTCCCCTGTTTTTCAAAGTGAGATTGTTCTAGCGAGCACCCTAGTCAATGATTTGAGCTTGGCTTTTTACAGATAGTTCTTTTTTGAGGAATAGAAAGTTACCTCTTTATATTCGTCAAATTCTCCAAGATTCGGAAGAGTTAACATTTCCATCTTATTGAAAATTTTGAAACGACTGTCTTCGAGATTATTTATTCTCGAATCTGAAATAATCAGCTCTTCAGTGCGCCCTAGAGCGACTTCAATGAGAGCGAAATTATTCTTATCGTAGAGCACGTCCGCCATAAACATAAGAGACACTCGTTTTGAAATCTTATCGAGACTGTCAACCAAACTCACTTCTACTTTATTAATGTGACAGTTTAGTTCAGTCGCTTTCAAAGCATCTGGGTCGATATCGCATGCCCAAACCTCTCGGGCACCTGCTTTTTTTGCTGCAATCGCGACGACTCCAGAACCGGTTCCTAAATCGCATATGGTCCTATCTAATACAAGGTTAGGATTGCTCAGAATATACGAGGCGGTTGCGAGGCCGCTTCCCCAACAAAATGCCCAATAAGCGGGTTTTCTTATAACCGCCTTCATGGTGTCAGCATCGAGAGGGCCTGTGGGGAAGTCGCTATTGATAAGCCCTAGATGCAGTGAAGGAAGACCTGGTAGAGAGACTATTTCTATGTAGGCCTCGGGAAGAGTTGATTTAAGCCGGTGATTTACCTCTCGGAGTAATTTCAATTGTTAAGTTCCATGCATGGTTTGAGAGCTCTGATTTCTGGCTCTGTATTACCAATATTTTCTAAGGACAAGAGTTTTCAATTGCTCTTTCTGTCTAGCGCAAGCGTTATCCGCCGAGTATATTAAATCCTAACCAAATTAGTATCGAGAGAAGTATGTCCGAAGTGGTCAAAGATAGAAGCGGGGCTGAGAGTTTGGTCCAAACTCTAGTGGATTCGCAGGTTGATGTTTGTTTCGCTAATCCTGGAACATCGGAGATGCATTTTGTTGCTGCTCTAGATACGAATCCAGAGATGCGATGTGTTTTGGGATTATTTGAAGGTGTAGTGACCGGTGCAGCCGATGGTTATGGCCGCATGTCGGGTTTGCCAGCAGCAACTCTTACTCATTTGGGTCCCGGTTTTGGTAACGGATGGGCTAATTTACACAATGCAAAAAAGGCCAGAACTCCGGTGGTTAACGTAGTAGGTGATCATGCAACCTACCACCGTAAGTACGATGCGCCGTTGACCTCTGATGTAGAGGGAGTCGCTAGTCCTGTGTCCGGATGGGTAAAAGTTTCCCAATCCGCGGATGACGTGGCGGCAGATGGCGCTGAGGCGGTTGAAGCTGCGCTTAAACCGCCTGGGCAAGTAGCAACGCTGATACTTCCTGCGGATACGGCTTGGAACAGGACTTCCGCGATTGCAAAGCCAGCATCTCCTTCGTCTGCCAAGGCTTATGACCAGAACGCGGTAGACGAAGTTGCCTCGGTTTTAAAGGGCGATGAGCCGTGTGTGATCTTGATGAACGGCCATATCACGTCAGAAAAATCGGAGTTAGCGGACAGGATTGCCCAGGCAACCGGAGCCAGAGTAATCATGGACACGTTTATCCCGAGACTTCAAAGGGGGGCTGGTAGAGCTGAATTATTGCGATTGCCATATTTTGGGGAACAAGCTGCAGAGGTGCTGGCAGGGACTCGTCACATCATTTTATGTAGTAGCCAAGCACCCGTTACGTTTTTTGCGTACCCAGAAAAGCCGAATTGGTTGACTCCGGAAGGCTGTGAGTTGCACACCCTGGTCGAGCGAGATGAAGATGTGGTTGGCGCATTGGAAGCACTTGCAGAAAAAATTGGTGCAGATGGAGTTGAGGCAAATCTTGTTACGCTTGAACGACCGGAGCTTCCCAAAGGAGAGCTTAATCCTATGTCTATTGGTGCATCACTGGCGCACCTTTTCCCGGAAGACGCGATAGTAGTTGATGAGGGAGGGACCTGTGGCGGAGGCGCGACAATGTTGACTAGAACTTGTCCTCCCCATGACTGGTTAATGCTGACGGGTGGTTCTATAGGGTATGGATTGCCCTGCGCAACCGGAGCGGCAGTGGCCTCGCCAGATCGGCGGGTTATCTGTTTGCAGGCAGATGGTGGCGGAATGTACACCGTTCAGGCTCTATGGACGCAAGCTAGGGAGCGACTGGATGTGACGACCATCATCTTTGCCAATCAGAAGTATTCGATACTTCAGATCGAGTTTGGTCGCGTCGGCGCCCACAATCCTGGACCTAAGGCAATGAGCATGCTGGATTTGGGGAATCCGGAATTAAATTGGGTATCATTGGCTGAGGGAATGGGAGTGCCTGCTTGGCGAGTAAGAACTGCAGAAGAGTTTAACAAGGCCTTGGCTGAATCTCTGAGGACTCCAGGGCCCACATTGATCGAAGCGATGATCTAGACAATATTGAAGCGGAGAGAAATATGAAATTTGGAGCTCAAGTTGGGGTGTATCGAAATACCTGGGAAGAGATAGCCAGTGTTGCCAAAACGATGGATCAAGGCCGCTGGGACAGTATTTGGTTCGCTGACCATTTCATACCTCCTCCTGGCCGACCCGAAGAAGAGCACTTGACAGCGCACGAGGGATTTACGGTTTTATCGGCGGTTGCGGCGATGACGGAGCGACTTCGCATGGGGCATCTGGTCTTAGGAAACACCTATCGTAATCCAGGACTGGTCGCAAAGATGGCTTCAACTGTTGATCATATTAGTCAGGGACGCTTCGTATTGGGGATAGGAGCTGCGTGGTTTAAACGTGAGCATGAAGCGTACGGCTGGGACTTCCCATCGATGAAGGAACGACAGGACAGGTTTGAAGAAGCATGCGCCTTAATCAGGGGATTGTTTTTGTCTGACGAGCCCGTGGACTTTCAGGGAACTTACTACAAATTGGATAAAGCGCCTCTTTCCCCGGCATGTTTCCAGGGCCCACATATTCCCATTCTTGTTGGAGGTACCGGCGAGAAGAGAACTCTACGTACGCTTGCAAGATACGGGGATATTATGAATTTAGACGGTTGGGCTGGAGGCCCTATGACCGCCGAGTATTTTCAACACAAAGTAGGGGTGTTGACCAAACACTGTGAGGATTGGGGAAGGGATCCATCTGAAATCAAAAAGACAGTACTGATGCCAACCCTAGTCAGTGATGATGGAGACCAAGTCGAGGCTTTTGTGAAAGGCAGAAACCTGGGTGAGGGAACGGCTGCAGGCCCCAAAAATATGGTTATTGATCGCATAGGTGAGTTGATTGATGCTGGCGCCGAGGAAGTCATGTTAGGTGGTATATCAACCGTGTTGCCTGAAAATTTTCAATACATTGACGAGGAAATTCTTTCTGCTTTCGATTAGGTTAAAAAGATGAATCATCTACTTAGTGATGAAGCTTTTCGTAGTTATTTGGTCGACGGTTTTGTGGTTGTTGATCCCATTTCGCTGGGAGAGGATTTTCATGATTTTCTTTATCAAAAAGCTGAAGGAATTTATGAATTAGTCAAAGGTGCTAAAACGAAAACCCCGCACTTGGACATTATTGGCGATAATCTTCGAGCACAGATTCCTTTGATTGACAGGTTGCTAGAGGAGCCAGGAGTTAGCGGGGCGCTTACCAGCATATTGGGTAAAGATTATGTGTTGCACCCACACAATTTTGTGCATCGAAGTGGACCGGCTGATCAGGGCTTTCACCAAGATGGCAACTTACCCTGGAATGAACGTGGACACTATCGTTCCCACCACCCGGATTGGGCGATACTGTTTTACTATCCCCAGCAGGTGACTTTGCTCAACGGCCCTACTGAAATTCTCAAAGGTTCCCAATACTGGACAACGGACTTCGAAAAAGAAGATGGAGATTGGCATAGAGGAGATCCAATCGATCGTACGGAAAAACGAAATCTCTTGGGCAGTGATGACTTAAAACAGAGAGATTTACAGCTCGAACACGAAATTCAGTCTTTGGGTGTGCCCGATGTTGAGAGATTATTTCTGACCCTTCCCAAAGGGAGTGCGGTCATTTGTAATTACGACATTTTCCACCGTGGTTCCCGTAGCCTAGAAGGACAGATATCAAGGTACATGTATAAATTTCATTTTATGCGAACCACAAATCCCGAAGGCCCTGCCTGGGATTATAGGAATTCCCATCTGAATCTTGGAGACGTCCGTGAACAGCTGCGTCCTGTAATTAATCACATTTGGAATTGGAGTAAGGGTGGTCTATCGCTAGAGGAAGACACAGCGACAAAGGTTGATGTTGATGAGTTAGGAAAGGCATTGCGATCTTCAGATGAAAGCAAAAGAATAGAGTCCGCTTATCTGCTTGCGGTGAGTCATGATTCTAAGAGTGAGAGTCTTTTATTTGAGGCTTTGGAAGATGATTCGGAAAGTACTCGGAGGGCCGGCTGTTACGGTATTAGAGCGTCAATTGCGCCGGACGTAGAAAGACTTATTAAGCTGACTCGCGCCAAACGAGTGAGTACAAGGAGGATGGCAGTCTACGCACTTGGTGCTCACGTGCTCTTGAACGAGAAAGAGGTCGTTGCAGCTTTAATCGATCGATTGAAGTTAGATGAAGACGACTTGGTTCGATCGAATAGTGCGTACACATTAGGTCAAGTTGTACGTCAAGCGCGTCATTGCGCAACAGAAATAATCGACGCATTGATAGAACGGCTGTTTGCTGGCGTCGAGATGAATAATACTGAGGTTGCGCTGATGCCTAGATCAACGGTACGGCAGTCTATTGCTTACGCGCTAGTCCAAGCTTCAGCTAATCACGAATTTACAGAACAACAGTTGAGTAATCTAATCGAAGCCGGCTTGGACGATAGCGATCGCTATGTTCAGGGGCTTACGGTCGAGGTCTTGAGAATGGCCAACAAAATTGGCAAACAGACGCTGGATCGTGTGCTCACTGTGTTGAGCAGGACTCGCCTGAGCCAGACTCCAGTGTGGGTTGAAGGAGGCAATACTGATTGAATAGTCAGGACTTACTGGAATTAGCAGCTGAAACAGCCTTTTATAAAACGCTCAAGAATTTGTTCATAATGGCTGAGACTAGGTTGTATAGGTTCAGACCTGTAAAATACAAGCTTTGAGCAATTGGTTTAGTACCGATACAATACAAGGCTCAGTAAAATGACGATAAATCACTGATACGCGCAACGGAGGAAACGCGATGCGCGTTCAGTTGGCAGTTAGGGAAATGTAAAGGGGAATTCTAATGGCGATGATTCTAAATGAAGAGCAAACCATGCTTAAGGACAGTGCAAAAGATTTTTGTACGAACAATACGCCGATTGGTCAGTTGAGAAAGTTGCGTGATGAATCCAGCACCGACGGGTTTGACCGTGATAGTTGGAAAGGTATGGTTGATTTGGGTTGGGCTGCGATTCCCTGGAGTGAGGAGCACGGCGGTTTGGCCTTTGGATATAAGGGTTTAGGTGTGGTGACGGAAGAGTCTGGTAGAACGTTGACTGCAAGTCCGCTTTATTCGTCAGTTTGGGTGGGCGGAACGATCGTGAATCTTGGTGGCAATGATTCGCAAAAAAGTGACTTGCTGACAAAAGTTGCTGCGGGTGAGCTACTTCTGGCGTTAGCACTAGAAGAGTCCCACCGACACAGTCCCTACAAAATAGCTACTCAGGCGGAGTCGAGCGGGGACTCTTTTACCCTAAACGGTAAGAAAACCTTTGTATTGGACGGTCATGTCGCTGACAAATTAATTGTTGTTGCTAGGACCTCTGGCGAGGCTGCAGATCGGGATGGGATTAGCCTCTTCCTGGTAGATAGAGAGACGGACGGTGTTAATGTGATTCGAACTATGATGGCTGACTCAAGAAATGCTGCCAATATAGAACTGAGCAATGTGAGTGTCTCCTCAGATGCCATGATAGGAGAGCTTGGGAAAGGCGCGGATGTATTAGACCCGGCCTTGGACATAGCCAGAATAGGGATTTCCGCAGAGATGCTTGGTAGTTTGCAGGAGTGTTTTGAGAGAACTGTCGACTATTTGAAGGAAAGAAAGCAATTCGGTGTTGCGATCGGTTCCTTTCAAGCTCTTAAGCATCGCGCCGCAAATATGTTTTGTGAGATCGAGTTGTCTAAATCATGCGTTCTAGAGGCTCTAACAGCTCTTGAGGAAGATCGAGATGCTGAGGAAGTTTCAAAATTAGCTAGCTTGACGAAAGCAAAGGTCGGTGAAACCTTTAACCTAGTTTCGCGAGAAGGCATTCAGATGCATGGCGGTATAGGCATGACAGATGAGTTTGATATTGGATTTTTCATAAAACGGGCAGCGGTCACAGAGCAGACTTTTGGTGACGTCAATTTTCATCGTAACCGTTTTGGTGAACTAGAAGGCTACTAGCGAAGCGACTCACCTGGCTGAGTTCAGGAAAGGAAGATCAACGATTTTTAATGCCGATCTGGTGGCCGAGCTGCTCAGGTAAGGGCAGCTTTGCGTGGCTCTCCAACAGTACGCCTAATTTGGACTGAACTTGATCTGGCAGCGGAGAGGATCGCCTGGTTTTCATATCAACATGCATACCGATTTGCTCTGAGGTAGCTGCCAGGTAACCTTCTTTCTGGTGGTACATCTCTTCAAAGATGTGGATTCTCTTGGAATCGAAATTGATCAGCCTTAATTCGACTCTCACTTCATCGCCTAAAGACAACTCGTTTAGATAATGTATGTGTGCCTCCAGAGTAAAGCATGATCCTATACCGCTCTCTGTGTAGGCCTTGCCTATACCCAGATAATCATAGAGGTGGTCTATCCCGTGATCGAAAATAACGTTATAAAACGCCATATTGAGATGGCCATTGTAATCTATCCAATCTTCAATAACGGTTTCGGTTGGACAGACAATAGGGATGCTTAATTCTTCTGTCATTGGGCTACCAACTTCGTGAGTACAATGTTTATTGGATGTTAACTGCTTATAGGTGTCTTTTGTAGTTTCCTATCAAAGAGCTTTATCTTTGGTGGCAGATTTAAAAAAATGGCTTAAAACGAGCTTGATGATAAAAATGAGAGGAGGAGGCTGGGTGAGTAAGGAGCTTGATCAGGTTTTTCGGTTTCTTTTGGTGGGCGGCTTGATTTTTATCATCGATGGTTTTGTGTTGTTTTCATTAATAAAAGTATTCTCTTTATCCCCGCTCGTTTCCAGAATAGTGTCCTGTTTGATTGCACTATTAGCGGCGTTTTTTTTGCATGCCAGGTTTACTTTTTTTACTAGTGCTACCACTGTTACTCTGATCAGATTTTTGATGATGCAGAGTATAAGCACTGGCTTAAATTTTTCCGTGTATGGATTTTGGTTAGCTTACGGATATTCTTTTCAAGGGCCGCTAATTGGCCTTATTATCGGATCGATTTTAGCTACGATTTTCAATTACTGCGCTAATAAATACTTTGTTTACCGTTAACTCTGTTTAGACGCATTTACCGCTCATTGAATTAATCCAGCGATTAATAAGCGCTACTCCTTCGGCGTGCACTAGCGTTCTACCGATTTCGGGCATCATTTCGGCAGGATCTCTGGAGCTTAAACGAAAAGACATAATGGATTCGTGTGCTTGACCGGGGACTATCGAATACAGAAGTCCACCGGATCCTCTGCCAGTCGCAATTGGAGGTTTACATCTCCCGTAGGAGCGGGGATCGAGATCAGTGTACTCTAGGAGCAAAGCAGATGTGTCTGCGGGACCTTGTTGATTGTGGCAATGCGCGCAATTGATATCTAGGTAGGCTCTAGCGCGAGCTTCCAAAGATTCTGACTGATCTGAGAAGTCAGCGAGCTTGGGAACTTTCTCTAGATTGGACAACCCTGCCAATCGCCTGTTTTTTTGGAGATAGAGTAATTGGTTTTTTCCATAGTCAGTATTTGAGTGGTTCAGATGTCTAGCTTTTAGCCCTATTGGCAATAAAGCACCTTCGCTATGATTAGTGGTGTGGCAGCTTGCGCATTGATTCTTGCTTGGTATCTGGTAGAAAAACGTCTCGTCAGTATTGACGGGCACTAATTCCTGCAGGTCACCGGTGATCGTCAGATAGGCGTCGTCCCCTTGCCAAATGTATGGAAGGGCTTCCCAGCCTGTTTTCTGCATTACCAACAAGCGCGTCTCCATGAGCCTTATGGTATCTAGTGTTAAATCCTCTGGAGATCCGCTCCAATCGTTGTTGAGACTCACGGCCCGCTGGTCAGGGCTTCTATAGAAAAAAGTTTTGGAGATAATGGTACCTATTGGAAATACGAAAGAGTCGCGCTCCTGATAAATTGCCGGCTGATCTTTGGGCAGTCTAATTGTCCGGAGTTTTGATGCGTAGTCAGAAAACAAGGAGGAATTGAGGGTATAAACAGTCGAATCCTCAGAAATTTTGATCGAATCTCTCTCCAGCCAGATTAGACCCCAATCTGAAAGTTTTTCTGGATATTCGTCTGCAAGGAAGAATCTACTGCTCTCAGGTCCTGATTTACCACAACCCAACACAAGCAACAGACAAAAACAGAGCGAGCTGCGTATTGTCTTAGCTAGCACTCAATACAACTCCTGTGAGTTTTGGGAGCACGCAATTATGTGAAGCTTCGTCGATTCGTGGTTCCGCGAATTCGTTGGCTAGGTCAATATTCAGGACCTTTGCGCCGTCATTTTGAACGCAAATGAGCTTTGTCTCGGGCTTTTCTGGGTTTGTCATGCCATCCCAAATGACATCAGGGAATCGACCTTTTTCGCCAAACACTGCGTTTTTAAGTTCTAAGAGATAGTCTCTACCCGGTTCAGAGCCTCCCCCCACAAAGGTATTATCGTAAATAAAAATCCCCTCAGGATAGGGGTCGAATTCCTCTGCCAGTTCGCGTTGGCCGGCAAAGTTAGCACTGAAGTAACTCGAGATCACGATGTTCGCGGTGTCATTGTCGTTGAATTCGTTGTCAAAGACTTCTACGAGATCATTTGAATTAATCAATATCCCTGAGCCCTTGGGTACCCCGGAGACCGCGGTGCCTTCTGCTGCGAAATTTTCGGTATTGTTTTCGATAATTGAATTTCTAAATACCCGAGTGCTATGACCTGTCTTTGGTATTTGCGGCATATTGAAGACGAGTATTCCGCCCGTATTATTTTTGGCAATGTTGTCGAAAACGTCTGCGTTTGTTGAGTTTTCAATCTCAATACCGGCGACGTTGTATTCAGCTCTATTGTTTTTAACAATGATATTGTCTGATTGACCTACATAAATTCCTGCATCTGAAGCGGCGATAGCAACAGACTCTTCAACCAAAAGATTGGTGATCTGTACCGGGTAGATACCATAGGCGCCGTTTTTCACATTTGGCCCACGGGTCCACTCTGTTCGCACTCTGCGAATAACAATGTCCTTGCCTTCGTTAACTTTAAGTGCGTCACCTATCGTATCCTCAATGGCTAGGTCCTCGATGGTAAATTCACTAGCGTTTACGCTAAGACCCTCTGCTCCAGCAATCTGTTCGGAAAAGGAAAGAATGGTCTTATCCATCCCTGCGCCTGCTATTGTTACGCCATCAGCGTTCATGACCAAGCTACGCCTAAATTTAAAAACACCCTCTGGAATTTGGATGACGTCTCCTGATTGAGCAGTCTCCATTTGAATTCTAATTTTTTCTTCTGGAGCCAAGCTTTTTTGACCGCATCCTAAAACAATGAATAAAACTGACAATAGAAGATAAGTTTTGATGTATTGCATTAACGAAGCTCCGGTTGCTAACGAAAAAATTATATCAGAAGAAGCGTGCGATCTATGGTCCAGTAGGCGGCTACCATGCCCACAATCCAGCTTGCATAGGTAACGCCCTGCTGTCTGAATTTTATCTGAGCCAGTAACCACGTTAGACAGGCTAGTAGGCCAATTACTAGGATCTGGCCAAGCTCAATGCCTAGATTAAAGAGTAGTAAAGATGACCAAAAAGAATCTTCTGGCAATCCAATTTCTCTAAGTGCCCCGGCAAATCCTAGACCATGGAGTAAGCCGAAAAAAAACGCCATAAGCCAGGGTTTGGCGAGAGTCATCGAAGATTTCGAGAGGCCGTTAACAAGAAGTTCTCTGGCGAGAAAAACGATAGAAAGAGCAATCACCGCCTCAATGGGTCCTTGGTCAAGCTCAACCAGTTGTAGCACGGAGAGAGCCAGAGTGATGCTATGAGCTATTGTGAAAGAGGTGATGGTCTTGATAAGAGCAATGGGGTCCCTGATCAGGAAGAATAGGCACATCACAAAAAGGACATGATCAATTCCAAAAACAAGGTGTTCGATACCCACTAGCAAGTAGGAGCTTGTCTGCGTCGCTTCTCCCGCAAGATCCAAGGTAGGGTTTTCCGGCCGTAGCAGGTAATTTTTGGCATCTCCGTCGCTGGAATTCCATCTGACCATGACATCGGTGAGCGTAACCGATAGGCCGTCTATGTGGATTTTCGAGTTCTTGAGCTCGCAATCGGTAATCCAGTGGTGAAGAAGAGCACCATTAGTTATTTCAATTGGCAATCGATCATTGAGTTCGCAGTTTTCAGGAAATATTGGATTCAGGGGCAGCCGCCTGTTTTGAACAACAGGTTGCTTCCACAGGATTTGATATAAAGATTGATCGTCCTGAGTTTTTATTTCATCGATCTGCAGATAAGCAGGCCTGACTTCATGACTTACAGCCGCGAAGGAGATCAGAAATAGGGATAAAAAAAGTACCTTTCCTCGCATTGATTATCAATTAGGTAGGTTTACAGAATATTTGTTTCTTAGATCAAGGAAATACTGTTCGTTTGCCGCTCTGCGTGTTTCTTGCTGAAAGTCTATCAATACTCTCTCTTTCACAGTCTCGTAGTCCTTGATATAGCTTTCTTGAGTCGTTTCAAGCAGAAGAGTGTGAAAGCCGTATGCAGATTTCAGTGGACCTTGCCATTGGTCGCTTGGCTCGAGAATCGTTATTGATTGAGCAAACTCTCTGCCGAAAAGGTCTGCTATCTCTCGTTCTGAGCGCTTGCTGTAGGCTTTTTGCAGCATAAAGGGATCACCTAAATCTTTGTTGTTAAACAGTGAAGTTTCGGCATCCTCCTGCGCGTCTTCGCGTCGATCAGATGAAAAGTATCTATGCTGGAAGGAATATCTTTTTGGCTGTCTATATTCTTCGGTGTTTTCGTCGTAGTAATCTTTAAGTGCTTGTTCGTCGGGGATATCGGTTGTTGCAATATCTTCTGTCAGAAAAGTCAGTTTTTGTACCATTCTTCTTCTGACAATGGTGTCGTTTTGATCCAGGCCTAATCGCATTGCCTCGCGGTAATAGATTTCTTCTTTGATGAGTTGTTCAGTAAGATTTCCTAGCTCCTGCTCTGTCGCAGGTCTTCTCATTTGCATCGCCCATTGATCGTTCAAACGTGTGAGATCTGATTCTCTTATATCTATTTGATAGGAAATCTCGTCAGAGTCTGCTAACTCTGCAATTGCGAATAAAAATGCGCCTCCTATAAAGAATAAGATTAGCGGGTCTTTGAACCATTTCATTAGTTCACCTCAAAACCACCGGATACAGATAAAGAAACTCCCGTTACATTATCCGCTGTCGCAAGGTATAGCGCAGCTTGGCCCATGTCTTCGCTGGTCTGTGGTCTACCCAGGGGAATACGTTCTTGCATCATTTCTTCAAACTCTTGCGTTTTTTGGCTGTGATCCGTTGCATTGGTAGGTAACAGGTGTTCGAGCCACATTGCTGTCCCAACCATCCCAGGACAGATGGCGTTAACTCGTATTCCATCAGGAGCAAGTTCGTTAGCCAGAGATTGTGTGATGCCGATCGCAGCAAATTTAGAACCACAGTAGGCACTCATATTGGCATATCCTTTTTTGCCTGCGATGGACGCCGTATTGATAATCGAAGGTGCTTTCGATTTCTTTAAATCTGACAGAGCTGCCTTGGTCATTAGAAATATACCCTTCGTATTCACCTCAAATATCTTATCCCAGGCTGTTTCGTCGAAAGACTCGATTGGCCCAGAATTAACTACCCCCGCGTTATTAATTAACACGTCAAGTCGACCAAAGGATTCAACCGTCTGGCTAACGGCCTCTTGGCAGCTCTTGAAGTTAGTGACATCAACAAAGCAAGCTCTCAAATCTGGTGACTCTTTTTTAAGAGCATTAATGTCGGAAGGGGTTGCGAATTCGTAAGCCCAATCGGTTTTATCTGAATGGACGCCTATGTCCGCAATCATGGTGGAGTAACCTGCCTTCAAAAAAGACTTCGCGATACCGGCACCGATACCTCTTGCGCCACCGGTTATTAAGACAACTGGGTTACTCATTGTTTCAAGATATGCTTTAAACTAGCTTATGAGAAAGTCAATCAGCTTAATGCTTTTTAATAGTGAAGTTAAGCTAGTTCGAGTTAGAGGAATACAAGAGGTAATGAGCTATGTATGAGACATTGAAGTACGATGTGAAGGACGGTATTGCAACAATTTGTTTGAATCGTGCGGACTCCGCGAATGCGATGAATCCGCTCATGGCTAAAGAATTGAATCAGGTTTCTTTGGATGTATCTCAAGATGAAAGTGTTAGATCGGTTGTTTTGACCTCAACTGGCAGAATGTTTTGTGCTGGCGGTGACTTGAGCGAATTTGCCAGCGCCAAAGAGGGCGCAGGGCGCTTGATGATGGAGATGGCAGCGGATTTGCATTTGGGGCTATCTAGGTTAAGCAGAAATCGAGCGCCAGTGATTGCGTCAGTAAATGGTACTGCGGCAGGAGCAGGGTTTTCGCTAGTGATGGCTTGTGATCTGGTAATCGCTAGTGAAGGTTCAGTGTTTACTATGGCGTATACGAACGCCGGTTTGTCGCCAGATGGCTCTTCCACCTACTTTATGCCACGTCGTATTGGAGACCGCAGGACCCGGGAACTCATGTTGACGAACAGGGTGCTCTCGGCCGAGGAGGCCTTAGATTGGGGCATCGTGAATAAAGTAGTCGATAAAGATGACTTGTCCGGTGAGACCATGAAGCTCGCGGAAAAGATCAGCCGAGGTCCGTCGCTTGCTTATGAAAAGGTGAAGAGTCTTCTCGATAGTTCCTTTAACCAGAGTTTGGAAACTCAAATGGAGTTGGAAACGCGAGCCATCTCTGAAATGGTTATGACGGAAGATGGGCAGGAGGGAATCTCCGCGTTTCTCGAGAAAAGGAAACCGTCTTTTAAAGGAAGATAGAATCATCAGATTAGCTCGCTGATTGGCGATACTCGATGCGCTTTTATTTCTAACCACGAGTGGCTTTGGCTACGGCAGTTGTTTTCTCTGAGTGACCCAGGTGCCGATGACTATGATTAGCAAAGCGATTATGGTCGCTGGGGTTATGTTTTCCCCTAAAAAGGTAGCGATAAAAACCAATGAAATAAAAGGAGATAGAAAAATCAGCTGAGCCATCCGCCCTGTATTGTTGGTGCGCTCTAATGCTCTTTGCCACAAGATATAGGTGACGCCCATTTCAATTAAGCCTACCCATAAACCGAATGTCAGGGTATTTTGATCGATTTCTGGCATGCCCGGTCCGTCTAAACACACGTATAGAGAAAGTGGCAAAGCGGTTGAAAAGGCGACAAAAGTAAAGCTTATCGGATCGCTTTGGCTCCTTTTCCCGGCTATCCAATACAATGCCCAGAAGACTGTGCTTAGCAAAGCCAGACACACTCCGATGGTATCGATGGATTGTTCTGTCTGGGGATTAGAGAAGTAAACTAAAACAAAGACGCCCAAACAGCTTAGGGCGATGCCAAAAGTCGTATTTTTCGTTAATGGTTCTTTGAGGATTGGAATGGACAGAATGGCAAGCGTAATTGCCCAAGTATAGTTTAATGGTTGAGCGATGTGGGCTGGTAGGCGCTCATAGGCGGTAAAAAGAATCAGATAATAGGCGAAGGGGTTCAACAGCCCCATGAGCGGTGCGACTATACGGTCTTCAGGCAGAAGACGAAAACTACGCTTTAATAGCAAAACCGATAGGAAAAATAACCAAGAAGTAAAAATGCCTAGGAATAGGAGTTGCTCTATAGCTAGATAACGCAGGCCCAGCTTAAATGCGGTTGCAACAGTAGACCAAAGTAAGATTGCTGCCAGTCCATACGCCAGGGCTTTGCTCTGCTTGTGAATAGGGCTATGAGTCACGGTTGTACTATACTGTGACTTTGAATTTTAAGTCGATCTAAATGAGTGATCTGAAGTCCTGTATTTGTTCTGATGAATTACGACGAAAAGTAGAAGTAAATCTAAGTGAATTTGAGGTGGTTACGGCGGACGAGGCTGATTTGAGGCGTGCTTCCGTCGCTATTGTGTTAACGGAGGTCGGTCCCGGAGCAAATATTGAGGGGTTGAAGGATATTTCAGGATGGTCTGATCAAGCGGCCCTGATTCTTACGCGTCGATCAGAAAACCTTAAAAATCACCCCGGTCAGTGGGCCCTACCAGGTGGGAAATTAGAGCCTGATGAGACCTACAGCGCCTGCGCTTTAAGAGAGCTTGAAGAAGAGGTAGGCATCTCGCTCGATACGGACCATATACTTGGTTTTTTAGATGACTTTGTCACTAGATCGGGTTTTGCGATTACCCCTGTGGTGGTTTGGGGCGGGACGGAGTTGGAGACAACTATTAATCCTGAGGAAGTGGCCAGTATTCATCGCATACCTGTTACACAATTTTTTCGCGCTGATGCGCCGAGTTTTACCAAAGTAGATACCAGTGAACACCCCATTTTGAGAATGCCAGTAGGAACCGACGTGATAGCCGCGCCGACGGCTGCCATTATTTATCAGTTTAAAGAAGTTGGTTTGTGTGGCCGGTCCACGAGAGTCTCACATTATGAGCAGCCCAGATTTGCATGGGAGTGACCATAAAATCGAAATTATCTTGACTAGGAATGAGAGGTTCTAGAGAATTTTGCACTTTAAATACGGGAGGACGTGACGATGACAATCCAAGAAGGATCGAGCTTGCCAGAGGCGACTTTGCATGTAATGCAGGAAGGCAAACCGACGGCGATGTCGGTTGGTGATTTGTTTGGTGGGAAAAAGGTCGTTCTGTTTGCGGTACCAGGAGCATTTACACCCACCTGCTCCAACGCTCATTTACCTGGATACGTGGTAAAGGCAGACGAACTAAAAGCCAAGGGCGTGGACAGCATCATTTGTCTGTCAGTCAATGATGCTTTCGTCATGGATGCCTGGGGAAAAGACAAGAATGCGGAACAGTTAATGATGGTTGCAGATGGTAACGGCGAGTTCACAAAGGCTCTTGGGCTTGAGATGGATGGCTCGGGTTTTGGTCTGGGGACTCGTTCACAGCGATATGCGATGATTGTGGATGACGGAACTGTCAGCAAGTTATCTGTGGAAGACCCGGGCAAGCTTGAAGTCAGTGCGGCAGAAGCCATTTTAGAAGCTCTCTAATTTATGTAACGAGCCTGTTTTGTTTATTACTTCAAAGCCTGGATCTTAGGCTTTCAAGAGCCTCAAGGAGTGTTTGGTCGAATCAAACACTCTTGGGCCGCAGTGGCTACCAAGTGGCCGTCCTGGGTGAAAAACTTACCTCTGACAAAACCTCTTGCTCCTCCTGCATGCGGAGACTCTTTCGAAAATAAAAGCCAATCGTCTGCCCTAAAAGGTCTGTGAAACCAGATTGAGTGATCCAGGCTTGCGCCCTGTATTCCGTCTTTTAGTTTTTCACGTCCGTGAGGCAACATCGAGGTCGACATGAAATCCAGATCCGACATGTAAGCCAGGAGGCCAAGATGGATCCATGGTTCGTCCTCCAGGCGGTCTCGGGCGCGCAGCCAGGTGTTCTTGTAGGGTGGATGGCTCTCGCCTTGAGCCAGGGAGGTTCGTTCCACGGGCCTAGAGTCGATCGCTTCAAAACGAAAGGCGAATCTTTCGAATTCATTTTTTTCCTGTGAGAGCGCCTTGAACGTCTCTAGATCTCCTCTCAAAGCGTCTGGTGGAAGTACATCTGGAAGCGGTTGAGAATGTATTAAACCGGTTTCCGTTTTTTGCCAGGAAGAGGATAGAGTAAAAATGGCTTTGCCAGTCTGAATGGCGGTTACTCTACGAGTTGAAAATGATTTGCCGTTTCGTATTGGATCAACTTCGAAAAGGATTGGCTTAGTCGAGTTGCCCGGCCTCAAAAAATAAGAATGGAGGGAGTGAAGTTGGTGCTCCTGCTTTACAGTTCGGTAAGCTGAGGTGATTGCTTGTGCTAATACCTGTCCACCAAAAACATGTTCAGAGGGATGACATTGGCCTCGAAATAAATTGGTTTCGATTTGCTCGACATCAATTATGTCTATGATGTTCTTGAGGACCGAATTCATCAGGATTTTGTTCCTTCCTGGTTGTTTTTTTTTCTATTATAGAAGACCAGATAATCATTTGCTTGTCTCTTCCGTCGTCGATGGCAAAATGATTAGGCACGTAGGAGAAGCGAATGTTAATTACGAGAGTCTACACAGGTTCTGATGGGCAAAGTCACTTCGAGGATGTGGAAGTTGAGTTAACAGATAATGGACCGATGGGCAGTATTTCGTCTCTTTGGTTGGCTAAGGGAGTGTTGTTTAGAAGAGTCAGTGGTGACTACGACCTGGACTTTCATAATGCGCCCAGGCGACAGTTTGTTGTTAATTTAACCGGATCTGTGGAGATTGAAGTCGGAGATGGAACAAAAAGACAGTTAGGAGCGGGAAGCATTTTGTTGGCGGAGGATACGGAAGGACAGGGCCACATCAGCCGAAGTATTAATGAAGAACCCAGGGAATGCTTATTTATTCCCTTGGCGGACTAAGGAGGACAGAATGGGATTAGAGGTACATCAGTTTAGCTGCTTGAGCGACAACTACGGGTTTTTGATTCATGATCCTGAATCAGGAGAAACGGCAACTATTGATACTCCTGATGCAGGGGCCATTGATGCTGCTTTGGAAGAAAAACAATGGCGATTGACTCATATCTTGAATACCCATCACCATTTTGACCATGCAGGAGGTAATGAAGCGCTAAAAGAAAAATGGGGTTGCACGGTCCTTGGGTTTGGAGGCGACTATGATCGCATTCCAGGTATCGATCGCAAAGTCTCCGAAAACGACATTGTAGATTTTGGTGGAACCAGGGCTCGCGTTTTGGAGGTTGCCGGTCACACTAGTGGTCATGTTGCCTACCATTTTGAACAAGATCGGATGATCTTTGTTGGAGATACTATATTCGCGCTAGGCTGCGGGAGATTATTTGAAGGAACCCCTCAGCAAATGTGGTCTAGTTTGCAAAAGCTGATGTCATTGGCCGATGATACCGTTGTCTATTGTGCTCATGAGTACACGCAGGCTAATGCGGCCTTTGCTTTGACGGTTGAGCCAGGAAATCAGGATCTCCTGGATCGATCAGAGGAAATTAAGCGTCTGCGCGCTAGTAATATTCCTACGGTTCCTACGTCCATTGGTTTGGAACGAAAAACAAATCCGTTTCTTCGTCCAGATAGTTTGAACCTTCAATCAACCATTGGCTTGGTGGGAGCGACGCCGCTTGAAGTTTTTGCTGAAACCCGCCGATTAAAGGACAATTTTTAGCAAACCAAAGCATCGATGCATCAGTCTCACAAGGGTGCCGCGTATGCGCTAGTCGCTATGACGATCTGGGGCATCGCTCCCATATATTTTGTCCTCGTTGGCTTTGCTTCTCCAATGGAGATTTTGTCTCATAGAATCTTTTGGTCGGTTCCGTTGTTATGTTTAATCATAAGTGTGATAGGGCAATGGGGTGAGGTGTCTCGTTTGTCGTTTAGGGAGTATGGATTTCTTTTTGCCAGCTCAATATGTCTTGCGATCAATTGGTTAGCTTTTATTGTCGCGATCTCGGAAGAAAAAATAGTCGAAACCAGCATCGGATATTTTATCAACCCTTTAATTAGTATATTCCTAGGTTGGGTTTTTTTAAAAGAACGACTTAGATATGGTCAATGGATCGCTGTATTGTTTGCTTCGGGTGGGGTTTGTTGGGAACTCTACTCTGATCACTTGATACCGGTTTTCGGCTTGACTCTTGCGGTTTCCTTTGGAATTTATGGATTGCTTCGAAAACAGGTCAACCTTCCAGCGGCTACGGGATTACTGGTTGAATGTTGTTTTCTTCTACCTTTGGTGTTGGTTTTCGTTTACTTTTTTGATGTTTCGTCAGACCTTAGGAGTGATGAACAGTTTGCGCTGCTAATGCTAGGTGGCGTTATTACGGTGGTTCCTTTACTTTTTTTTACGGCGGCGACGATCAGATTGCCTCTAGTGATCTTGGGCGTTATCCAGTATCTCGCGCCCACTTTATCTCTTTTGATTGCGGTTTTGGTTTATGAAGAAGTTGTCTCTAACGCGAGGTGGCTCACCTTGACTATGATTTGGTTAGGCTTGTTGATTTTTTCAGGAGAGGGCTTTTATCAGCTCTTTTGGGATAAGCGGAAGGTTTCCTCCAGTGATCAATAGGATCTGTCTCCTGCCAGATAATCGCCTGAAATCATAGCTTTGTGGAGTGAGTCGAGGGATCTTGCCCATGGGGTCGGTTTCATGGTCTCGTTATCAGGAAGGCTTGCGACTGCTTGAATCGCCAGGTCTTTGGTCTCATAAATCCCCAAGAGAAGGACGTAGAGTAATTTTCCGTTTGAGGCGACTCTCGCACCTGAGAGACCGACAAGAGAGGAGGTGTTCGCGTATTTTTCCAGGGCATCTTTGTTAGACAGGGCTATGAGCTGAACTGCCCAGAATGATTTGGGTAAGTCCAATAGTGGCACGGGCTCTTCCGTTCTATAGGCAAGTCTGAAATAGGCTGGTAAATCAGAAGAGTCTAACTCTTTAGGACTTCTCGTGGGGGTAATCGTTTCTTTGGGCTCAGGTTCCGTTTTCTTGGGGACACTTTGACTATCTTTCGATATTTGTTTGTCGACTGTTTGTGTTTGTCGCTGCTCTCGTTTGATGGCCTCGGTTTTTGGGTTTCTGACTAGTGATTCGGAGCGTACGCAATCCCACTCCTCATTATCAGGAGAGGATTGGCAAAACCAAGGTTTGATCGTGGTACTGGCAATTTCAGTTTGCTGAGCAGTCGAGCTGCATCCCCCAATCAAGAACCCCAGGATTATTAAAAGGTAGATCTTCATGCGCCGATTACTTTGCCCTCGGAAGAGACCAGAGTAAATAGACCTCTCCCGATTAAATTGATATTTTAAATGGGAGCTAACTGGTATTGATCTAGACAAAGTAGTAACGAGTTAACTATCGGGAGCTATTAAAGGAATGATATGACCGATTTTCTGACCGCATACAGTAAAATCCCAAAGGTGTTGCGACTCAATGTCGCTGGGATGCCTACTGACTGGGTAAGTTGGCAGGAAGCTGTATGCCTGTATTCGAGAGATATTGTTGTCTGGACGTTGGGTGAACCTGTCTTAAAAATACGAGGAGGTTTCTCAAGGCATAATGGAGTACAAAGCGAAGCCGAAATACATGGGATCATTGCTTGCGAGGGCAGAGTCGTTTCCCAGAAACAAAATATACCACCGTTAACGAATAGCGCCCTATTTAGGCGCGATCAAGGCACATGTCTTTATTGTGGAAAGGATTTCTTAGATATTGAGCTAACTCGTGATCATGTTGTACCAATTTCCAAGGGTGGAAGGGATGTGTGGGATAACGTCGTGGCGGCTTGTAAGCGCTGTAATCACTTTAAGGGAAGTAGGCTCGTTGAGAATTGTAGTATGGAATTATTGGCTTTGCCTTATACGCCTAATTATCCTGAGTATCTGGCTTTGACTAATAACGGAAGAATTCTGGGAGACCAGATGAACTTTCTACGCAAAAGCTTCAAAGCAGAGAGCAGGCTTTTACAATAGTAGCTATCTGAAGCCCCTAAGGCAGTCGTAACCGTGGAGCCAGTCCTGGCTAGAGATAAAAATCTCTGGGATGAACCGGGTAGAAAAAGCGAGTCTGAGATGTTGTGCGAATCTTTGAGCTCCGCCTGTATTGAGCAATTTAGAGCTTTCACTATCTGTGAATTTGGTAAAGCGATTCATTCTGGGCAGCCTGTACTTTGTGTAATTTGACAACGCTTCGTTTGTTTCTTCTTCGTAGTTTTCCAGCATTCGGCTGAGGACCCAGGCGTCTTCGATACCTGCATGTATTGTTTCTGGAAACAACCAACTCTCCTGATACCATGCCGAGCCAAGTCTTACCGCCGATCTTAGAAGACTGACATCCAGGTCAAAGGGGTTTTTAGGGGCATTAGGTTTCTGGATTAACGCGGACCCCGCTGCGTCGCGGATGGAGTGGTGCCACTGATTAGGATCAATATTCTCGTCACTTGGTATTAGGAAGACGATGTGTTGAGTCTCTTCTGTGCTGAACTGAAAAGCGATTTGCTTTTGCCCTAACCAGGTTGTGTTGATATGAGCACTGTTCTTATCTAAGGGTTGTCTAGCGTAGTAAGTTGAGAAGTAGGCTTTGGTTTTACCTTCTCGCATCGCTTGATCAGTTAGGGCGATTACATTTTGGTCGACGTCATAGCCTTCTAGCACGTTTCCCTGATCAGATTGTGTTTGATCAGATAACAGCAGCTGAAGGTTGGCCTCGGAGATATTGACTAGGTTAGCTCCATATCGATCGCAATAGAATTTACCTAAAGGTATCTCAGAAATCAGATAACCCGACTTGCCTAACCTCACCATTTTCCGATTAGGTATTATGGAAAGATCCCGCAATTGTTCTTCAGACTTGAGTGCTACGATTACCCTTGAAATGTTGGCAGGAAGAATGGTTGCAGGCACCAAGGGCGTATACCGGGTCGGTATTTGAGCGAGTTTGTTGAGTCCAATGTTTTCGCAAGCAAGCCTTAGAATATTGGCCGTCGGATTTGAACCGATGATTATCAGTCCAGCCATCCCTCAGATTCGGCGCCACCGCGTCTCGCCTCTTAAATCCTCAAGTTCGATGCCGAGATCGGAGAGTTCTTGCCGGATTTCATCGGCCCTCTGAAAATTTTTCGCTGCTCTGGCTGAATCTCGTTCTTGAATAAGTGCTTCTATATCGTCCTCGCTTAGCGAACCCTCGTTAGATCCTTGCTTGAAATACGTCTCTGGGTCTTGATCAAGAAGGCCTAGCAATTTACCTCCGGACAACAGCATTTGTGTGGCGTCAAAAATTTCCTGTTCGGATTCCGCTCTCTGAAGGGCTGCTGCAAGATCATGCATTGCCGCGAGCGCCTTTGGTGTGTTCAGATCGTCCATCAGGGGTTTGGTGATTCCTTTGGGATAATCATCGAAGGAGAGTTTAGGTATCTTTAGATCGGTTGAGGTGAGATTCCCGCTTTTGTCACGAAGTGATTGGTAAAGTGAGTCCAGGCTCGATTTGGCCTGGGTTACCAAGTCCTCGGACCAGGCTAGACGTGAGCGGTACTGTCCAGATAGTAGTGCATACCTTAATACCTCACCGGAATGCTTTGAGCACAAATCCCTGATGGTTTTCACGTTACCCAGAGATTTAGACATTTTTTCAGCACCGAGATTCAGCATCCCATTGTGTAACCAATACCGGACGTAGTCTGGCGAATCGTTAGCGCACCGGCTCTGGGCAGCCTCGTTTTCATGATGGGGAAATGTGAGGTCAGAGCCTCCTCCATGTATGTCTATGGTTTGGCCCAAGTGTTTACTAATCATAGCTGAGCATTCAATGTGCCAACCGGGCCTGCCGGAACCCCAAGGACTTTCCCAGCCCGGTTGCTCCTGACTGCTTGGCTTCCATAGTACGAAGTCTTTTGCATCCTTTTTATAGGGCGCAACATCTACTCGAGATCCGTCCACCATCTCGTCAAGAGATCTTCTAGATAGCTCACCATAAAGCGGATCAGCTGGCACGTGAAACAGGACGTGCCCTTCGTTTTCATAGGCAAAACCTTTTTCGACGAGTACCGTGATCATGCTGATAATCTCTTCGATGTGGTGAGTTGCTCTTGGAGTGATATCTGGAGGCTCGACACCAAGTGTTAACATATCCTCTTCGTAAGCGTCTGTGTATCGGTCTGCTAGGACTTGTATCGACTCGTTGTTTTCGATTGCAGCATTATTAATTTTGTCATCGATGTCGGTGACGTTACGAACATAGGTGACTTTTGGATAAACCAACCGTAGGAGTCTGACTAACACGTCAAAAACGACTGCTGGGCGGCCATTGCCGATATGGACGAAATTGTAAACCGTGGGTCCGCAAACATAAATTTTGATGTGGTTCGGGTCGATCGGTTCGAATATCTCTTTTTTACCAGATTTCGTGTTATGGAAATGAATCTCGCTCATAGTCAGGTTATGTATCTTATTTGTCGTGAATTATTTTATTGGGTCGCTGGATATCATCACCGTGTTTTTCTCAGCTCTGAGATAGAAACAGCCAGATCTATTGGTATGGCAAGCAGGACCTTCTTGATTTACCAAGAGTAGAATAGAGTCGCCATCGCAATCTATATACATTTCTACCATCCGCTGCTTGTGACCAGATTCCTCGCCTTTTTTCCAGTAGGCTTTGCGGCTTCTGGAGTAATAACAAACTTGTCCTTCCTCAAGAGTGCTTCTAATCGCCTTGTCATCCATCCAGGCCAGCATGAGCACCTCTTTTGTATCTATGTCTTGTGCGACAGCAGGGATAAGCCCGTCTTGATTAAACTTCAATGCCTGTAAAACGCTATCCAGATCGAAAGTCGTGCCGCTTGCTTTGCTTTCAAGCTCCTTAAGATTCAGCATAAGCTTCCTCCAGGTAACTATAGACAGTGCGTAGCGCCATTGCCTCGCCCCCCTCAGGTCGTGCAGGACGAGTTTTGATATTGTAAGCCATCAGGTCAAAGTGCACCCAATCCGTTTGTTTAGAGACGAAGTGTTTAAGAAAGAGTGCAGCGGTAATTGCGCCTGCGTATCCAGAGCTGGACGAATTGACCAAATCGGCAACTTTGCTGTCTAGCATCGAGTTGTAAGGTTCGTGGAGAGGCATTCGCCAGACAGGGTCAGAGTTTTTCTCCCCATGTTCGAATAGTTTGTTAGCAATCGAATCTGAATCGGTGAACATCGCTGATATTTCGGCTCCTACCGCACTGCGGGCTGCGCCGGTCAATGTTGCAAAATCAATGATCAGATCTGGCTCACCTTCACTGGCTAGGGCGAGTGCATCGCACAAGAGTAGTCTTCCTTCAGCGTCTGTGTTGTCTATTTCTACTGTTAGCCCCTTTCTTGTTGAAAGCACGTCCCCAGGTCGAAAAGCATTTCCTGAGATTGAATTTTCGGCGGTTGGAATCAAGAGCCTTAGCTGGATAGGAAGCTTCTGACTCATAATAAGTTTAGCTAGTCCAATGGCGATTGCTGCTCCACCCATATCTTTTTTCATTTGACGCATGCCCGTAGCAGATTTCAGATCCAATCCTCCGCTATCGAAGGTCACGCCTTTGCCGACAAGGCAAACCTGAGGATTTGAGTCATCGCCCCAATTTAGATCGATCAATCTCGGGGGGTCATCTGAGGCCCTACCCACAGCGTGAATGGCACCGCAGCCGTGATCCAACAATTCATCTCCAATCCAGCAATTGAATGAAGCTTCATATTGCTCAGCTAGTGAGAAAATCTCAGCTTCTAGGTGCGACGGCGACATGTCTGATGCGGGAGTGTTAATGAGATCGCGCCCGAGACACACTGCATCAACAATTGCGAGCGCTTTTTCTCTCAATGGCTGGTCTTCGATCTGGAGTTGTGCAGGCCCTCGTAAAGGTTTCTTATAGCGGTTAAATGAGTAGGCTCCAAGGCCCCACCCAACGATGGCGCTTAAATCGATTTCTTTGTCGATCTCATAGACGGCTTCTGGTAGTGCATATGGCAGATGTCCGAGAGTTTCGAGATCTGCCTTGCCGTCCCAACCAACCAGTACGTTCAACTTTTCCGCGTTCTTGATCCAGGCTGTTTGTCCAGGCTTTCCTGAGAATCCTTGACTTTGTGATAATTCTCTCTCGATTTCAGAACTGTTTTCTGCCCATTGTTCATAATCCGAAGAACTAAGAAGGATTATTTGGGATGACTTTTCTGCCCTAGAAATTATGCTTTCTGATTCGTTCATTTGCTAAGTTTAAATGCTGATTGTGTCAGCGTCGAAGAGAAATTTTAAAAGCGTTTTAGCTAATCATCTTAATGGGTAGTTGAGTAAGACCTAAGTTGTTGCCATCGAAAATTTTGTCTGCTCTATAACTTGATCTTACTAGAGGGCCCGAGGCTGCCTCCTTGAAACCCATCTTTAGTGCCAGCTCCCTAAGATCTTCAAATTGTTTTGGCGAAATCCATGACTTGATAGGAAGATGATTTTTTGTGGGCCTCAGATACTGCCCCAGTGTTAGAAGGTCAACCCGGTGTTTCCGAAGGTCGATCATCGCTTCTTCAATTTCATCGAATGATTCTCCAAGACCGAGCATTAGACTGGATTTGGTGAGTATTCGACTGTCCATTTCTTTTGCTTTTGAAAGAACCTCAAGCGTCTGCTGATAACCTGCTCGAGGATCTCTGACCTCTGAGGTTAATCGTTCAACAGTTTCCAGATTTTGAGCGAAAACATCCAACCCAGATTCAATGATAGTTTGAACTGATTCTTGAGAACCCGAAAAATCTGGAGTTAAAGCTTCTACCTTAACCTGTGGGGTGCGGGCTTTGATTGCTCGTATGCAGGCGGCGTAATGGCTCGCGCCCCCATCCTCTAAATCGTCTCGATCGACTGAAGTCAGAACAACATACTTCAAGTTCATTAGCTGAACTGATCGAGCCGTGTTTTCGGGTTCTTCGAAGTCAAGCCATCCTCTAGGGTTACCCGTGTCAACCGAGCAAAATTTGCAAGCCCTTGTGCAAACCGATCCCATCAACATGATAGTGGCAGTGCCGTGGCTCCAGCATTCTCCTATGTTAGGGCAATGAGATTCCTCACACACCGTCGATAGGCTATGGGATTTGACGATCTCGTTAACGGTTTGGTACTTGCCACCTGTTGGGATTTTAACTCGTAGCCAGTCTGGCTTTTTCTTTATACGACTTCCGGAATTCTTCGAGACTTTGATCCCATCTTTGATTGCCGTCACTCCGTTTTTTGTTCGGAATTTAACGCCACTTTGTACTTTATCGTTGACCGTTTCTCTCATACTTATGTCTGTGCCTTAGGTTTTAACTAGGCGGTTTGGTGTCCTTCTTGAAACTGAAGACTGTGCAATGCGTAGTATAACCCTTTTGCCTCAATAAGCTCCTCGTGACTTCCGATTTCAGCGATTTCTCCGTTGTCCATGACCATTACCCGATCGGCTTCCTGAATCGTTTGTAAGCGATGCGCGATTATGATGGAAGTTCGGCCAAGAGTTAATTTTCTAAGAGCATCCTGTATTAGCAATTCTGTTTCGGTGTCTATACTTGCTGTCGCTTCATCTAACACCAGAATTTCCGGGTCTGCAGCTAATACTCTGGCAAAGGCCAGAAGCTGCCGTTGACCTTGTGAGAGGTTTTGACCCCTCTCTGATAGGATTGAGTGGTAACCTTCTTCTAATCCCTCGATGAACGGGTGGGCGTTGACTGTTTTTGCAGCCAAGATCGCTTTTTCTTGTGATATTTTGGGATTGCCGAGGGTCAGATTATCAAGGATTGAACCGGAAAAAATGTGGAAATCCTGAAGCACCACCCCGACTCTTGATCTAAGGTCTTTGCTTAAGATTTTGTTGAGATCGATTCCGTCTAGAAAGATCAGGTTATCGTTAAAGTCATAAAATCTTGATAGTAGTCTGATCAAGGTGCTTTTACCTGAACCCGTTGGTCCGACAATGGCTAATTTCTCGCCAGGGTTAATCTTGAAACTGACATCTTTGAGCACAGGTGTATCTTCGTCATAGGAAAAATTGACGCTATTGAAAGTTACTTCTCCCTTTAGGCGTTCAGGAAGAACAATTGGATGTCTTGGCTCATGTATTTTTTCGTCCCAATCCAGAGCTTGAAAAATACGCTCGCCACTCGCCATTGCCCTGAAAAGAATATTGGTCTGCTCACCTAGAACCACGATGGGGTTGAATAACATCCCGATGAATTGAGTAAAGAGAACGACTTCCCCGAGTGACATCGATGTTTCCATTACCAAGTTCGCACTGAACCAGATGATGACGCCGATTGCGGCATGAGCGAGACTGTCATTAAACGCCCCGTATAGAGTTTCGACCCTGGCTAATTTGGTCTCGTAGTTTCTATTTTCCGTATTTGTTTTGGTATATCTCTCAAAATTTAGTTGTTGCCTATCCGAAAGTTGAACGACCTCGAGACCTGCGAGGTTCTCTTGTAGACTTTGGTTCAACGTGGAGACTGTTTGTCTCACCTGCCGGAAAAGTCGCCTAGTAATGCTCCGAAAATAAAAGGTCACTATGGTTAGTAGGGGCAAAGCAATGAGAAGAGTGAGCGTTAATTCGGTATTGATCGCAAACATCACGGTTAAGGCGACCAGAAAAGGAACAAACTCGCCGATAAGGGTTCCTAGCCCCCTCAAGAGTTCGTATAGAGCTTCTACATCGTTTGTCACTCTCGTCATAACACGACCTACAGCGACACGATCGTAGAAAGAGGACGGTCTCGTTTCCAGGTGAGCAAAAAGATCATTTCGTAAATCTCTGAGACCCTTAACAACTGCTCCGATAAGGGTCATACGATGAGCGTGAGCGATCGCCGCCCATAGGCTATGG
>CAJWGQ010000007.1 GCA_913041025.1 uncultured Gammaproteobacteria bacterium
GATCAACTTGTCCTGATTGGATTCCGTTTCTTTCTAGCATCTTCATCATGACCTGGCCGAGTACATCGGTAGGATGAGCTCCGCCGAGGCTCCCATTTTTCTTGCCAACAGGAGATCTCGCGGCGTCGACAATGACTACATTATTCATGTTACTTCCCTTTTCTTTTCTTCTTTATTAAGCATTCCATCTTGTGATTCTTGTGTCCAGACTCGGGCGATCTCTTTCTGTAGGCTTTTCATCTGCCGAACCAATGTAAATGAAGGCCGCCACTTTCTCATCTTCATCTAGACCTAGGCGAGAGTTGACCTGTTCGTCATACGAGTACCACTCAGTGAGCCACTGACCCGCGAAACCGAGTAGATTGGCTGCATTGAGAATGTTTTGACAGGAGGCACCAACTGAGAGTTCTTGTTCCCACTCTGGAATTTTGATGCCTTTTTTTATTTTAGCAACGACACAAATGATGAGCGGCGCACGCATGAATCGCTGGCTTTCAAGTTTTAAGAGAGCATCCGGAGCTGTGGGGTTTACTTCCTTAAATCGCTTGCTTAAAAATTCACCAAACTCTTGTCTTGATTGATCTTCAAATAGAATGAAGCGCCAGGGCCCGAGTTTTCCATGATCAGGTACTCGAACAGCCGCTTGTAAAATTTGTTCAATCTGTTCCCCGCTTGGGCCAGGCTCACAGATATCTGCGGCCTTAACAGAGCGTCGCTGAGAGATGCGTTCAAACGCATCGTCGAGTTTGCTGGTTGGGTACATTTGTTCTCCTTTTTTGAAAATTGTAAACCGAATGACTAACCGATTGAATCTTGATTGCGTTAAACTCAAGTTGTTGAGCTCAAATCAAATATGGGGAAGGTATTAATATGGATGTAAATGGGAAAAAGGCACTGGTATTCGGAGGAACGTCTGGTATCGGCTTGGCGGCGGCCGAGCAGCTGAAAGGCAAGGGCGCGGAAGTGGTCGTTATAAGTCGAGACCCCAGCAAGGCGGGGCAACTCGAAAACATTAAAACCATTGCTTGCGATGTCAGAGATACTGACGCACTTTCGAAGTTATTCGAGAGCGAAGCGCCCTTTGATATATTGATTAGCGCGGCTACTGGTGGTTCAAGAGCATCAGGGCCTTTTTTGCAAATGGATATAGAAGGTTATAGGAATTCATTTGACAAATTATGGGGATACACGAATTGCGTGCGTTTTGGTGCAGAGCATCTAAGCGAGAATGGAACCATCGTCTTGGTCAGTGGAGCGCCTGCACGGCGAGCTAAAGTGGGTCAGTCAGCAATTGCTTCGGTTGGAGGAGCGGTCGAGCAGTTCGTTCGAGCGATCGCGCCAGAGATCGCTCCCAAACGTATTAATGTGGTCTCTCCTGGAGTAATCGACACGCCCATGTTTGGCCCAGAATCCGATCAGCGAGTAAAAATGCTTGAAGGAGCAACGGCAAAACATTTGATTCCTCGTGCTGGAACACCTGAAGAGGTGGCTAATGGAATTTTATTTGTGGTTGAAAACAGCTACGTAACTGGAACCACGATTGACGTGGATGGTGGGTGGATACTTAGCTAAACCTCCACCATGTAACCGGTGAGCTGATAAAAAATAAACAAAAAGCCCATTCCCATGAGTATTGAATTGGCTACAAAAGACTGTGCCTGAAATTTGGTTGAATAACGCCAAGCGTTCATAAGCGTAACCATGACTATGAGCGCGCTCAACTGACCAAGTTCAACGCCAATGTTAAATGCGATGAGGTTTTCGAAAAGGCCTTCCTCGGAAAGAGTAAGCTGCTGAAGTTTAGTAGCGAGGCCAAAGCCGTGAAATAGTCCAAAGGTAAATACTGCGTGTTTGGGATTGATGGATAAACCTAGATTTCTCAGCCCCCCAATATTTTCGAAAGCTTTGTAGACGACCGAAAACCCGATGATCGCATCAATGACGTATACATTGGCGGGAATGTCAAACCAAACGCCTGTAATGAGCGTTAGGCTGTGACCGATCGCAAATAACGTGACGTAAAGTCCGATCTCTTTGAGCTTGTAGAGGAAAAAGATGACCCCAGCGAGAAAAGCGAGGTGATCAAACCCCGTGACCATGTGTTTAGCACCTAAATAAAAATAAGGCCAAAACTGAAAGCCTGACTGGCCCTGAATAAAAGCAGCATCGCCTTCTTCAACGCCATGGGCGATCCCAAGGGTTGGCGCCAAAACCATGAAGAGCAAAGGAACTACAAAGACTCGATCACATTGCATCGCGCTCGAAGATCTCTGCTCATGATGTGTCCTCAAACTTTAAGTACTCGTCAAGCGTCTAGCTTTGCAGGCTAGCAAATCCTTTGCCTTCGGATACGAGTTTTTCTAGGAGAGGAGCGGGTTTCCAAACCTCACCGCCGTACTCTTCTCCAAAACGCTTGATGTCTTCAAGAATAGTATCAAGCCCCTGTTGGTCAGCCCAAAACATGGGGCCGCCTGTGACTTCAGGGAATCCGTAACCGTTAATGTAAACGATATCTATATCGCAGGGTCTGATCGCGATACCTTGGTCAAGAAGGCGAGCTCCTTCGTTAATTAAAGGATAAAGACAACGCTTTAAGACTTCATCATCATCGATTGTCCGTCGCTCGATTGATAACTCTGAAGAAACCTCTTCGACTAGAGCAACGACCTCTGGATCAGCTTGTCCGGCTCGACTACCCTCAGGATAGATATAGAAGCCGCGATTAGTTTTCTGACCAAAACGTTCGAGCTCACAGAGACGGTCTGCTATTCGGGCTGTGATTGGAACATCCTCGGGTTTCATGCCTGAGAGCTTTCGCGCCCGCCATCCAAGATCTAGTCCAACTAAATCATTCATTTGGAATGGGCCCATGGGCATCCCAAATTGGAGAAGAACGTTATCCACTTGGTAAGGCGTAGCTCCCTGCAGAATGATTTCACTTGCTTGCTGTGTGTAGCCAGACAACATCCGGTTGCCTATGAAACCTGGCGCATTTCCTGAAAGTACCGCTATTTTATTTAGTGTGCGTCCCAGCTTCATGGAGGTAGCGATTGTCTCTTTGCTGGTATTCTCTCCTCGGACAACTTCAAGGAGTTTCATTACATTAGCTGGGCTGAAGAAATGAAGGCCGATGACGGCATCCGGGCGCGCAGTTGCTTCCGCCATTTTGTCGACATCTAGTCCTGAGGTATTGCTCGCCAGTATTGCTCCTGGCTTTGCAACGGCTTCGATTTTTTTAAAAGTTTCGACTTTCACGTCAATGTTTTCGTAGACCGCTTCGATAATGACGTCTGCGCTTGAAAGGCCTTGATAGTCGGTTGTTCCTGATAGCAATGACATTCGCTCGTCTACTTCTGCCTCACTCATGCGGCCACGTTGCACCTGAATATCATAATTTCGTTTGATGACTGAGATTCCTTTATCAAGGGCTTCCTGATCCACCTCCAAAACGGTGACCGGAATGCCGACATTGAGAAAACTCATGGAAATTCCGCCACCCATAGTTCCACATCCGATCACAGCCGCTTGCTCGATAGCTTGTGTTTCGGTGTCCTTTGGTACGTCTGGGATTTTCGCAACTTCCCTTTCAGAGAAAAACATATGGATAAGGGCTTCTCGTTGAGGGTGTTTAAGACACTTAGCGAAGCATTCTTGTTCGACTTTAAAACCGGTATCAAAATCACCAGAGTGCACTGCGGCTTCAACGCATTGAATGATCATTTCTGGCGCAAATCGATTGCGCATTTTCCGAGCGGAACTTTTTCTGGCGTTGTCAAAAATTTCTTGATTGTCTCGATCTTTTTCTATGATAGAAACTTCATCGCGGATTCTTCGAACTTGGCCGCCCGCTTTGATGATCTTTTGTGCAAACTCAATGGCTGCTTCAACTACATTACCATTAGCTACTTCATCGGTAATGCCAAGCTCAGTGGCTTGAGGTCCAGGTATCGGGTCTCCCGACAAAATAAAATCAAGAGCTTTTTCTGCTCCGATTAGTCGTGGGAGCCTTTGAGTACCGCCTGCCCCGGGTAAGAGACCCAATTTAACCTCAGGCAAACCGACAGGTGCTGTACTCGCGATTACCCGATAATGGCAGCAAAGGGCCACCTCTAGACCACCACCAAAGGCCGTTCCATTTATTGCTGCAACAATGGGCTTGCTGCTGTTGTCCATGGCATTGAGGCAATCTAAAAGGCTGGGCCCTTCGGATTTTCCTCCAAACTCAGAGATATCTGCACCTGCAATAAAAGCTCTGCCCTCGCCAGTTAAAACGACGGCTTCAACATTATCATCAGCTAGCGCTTGGTTGATTCCATCTGTTAGACCTCGTCGAACTCCCGATGATAGCGGATTAACTGGAGGATTATCGATAGTCATCAGTGCGATATTGTCTTGAACTTTGTAATGTACGGTCCCTTTCATGATTTCCCTTTTTTGGCGATTTAATACACTGCGCATTGTAAAGAAAATTATGAAAGAAGGCAGACTTTGAAATTTGTCCGCTTATGTAGACGCGCCATTAAATCTGGAAAAAAGAGGCTGATGCTTGTAGCCTAATACTATTGGGAAGACTTCTGAACTGAAGGGAACCAGAAGGGCAATATTAATTTAGAAATAGGAAAATCATTGTGAGTAATAACTTAAAGTTTTATATCAACGGTCAGTGGGTGGATCCTACTACCTCGGAAACCTTGGATGTAATTAACCCGGCTACAGAACAGTCTATTGGCCAGATAGCGATGGGTGGACAGGCAGACGTTGACAACGCGGTTGCGGCGGCCAAGGCGGCCTTTGATTCTTTTGCGGCAACCACGCGTGAAGAAAGAGTTGCACTGCTAGAGAAAATCATCGCGAAGTTTCAAGAGAGAATGGGCGATATAGCGTCGGCCATCAGCGAAGAAATGGGGGCTCCACTGCCTTTAGCAAATAAGGCTCAGGCGCCTGCGGGTCTTGGTCATTTGATGACCGTACTCGAAATTTTGAAGAACTACGAATTTGAACAGGATTTGGGTAGTTCGAGAATCGTTAAGGAGCCCGCTGGGGTTTGTGGTTTCATCACACCCTGGAATTGGCCGATTAACCAGATCGCCACGAAAGTTGCTCCTGCGATTGCGGCTGGCTGCACCATGGTGCTCAAACCTTCGGAAGTAGCTCCATTCAACGCGATTTTGTTTGCTGAAGTAATGGACGCGGCGGGAGTACCTGCTGGTGTATTTAATTTGGTCAATGGAGATGGTCCTACGGTTGGAGCAGCGCTTTCTTCGCATCCTGACGTAGACATGATGTCATTTACCGGTTCTACGCGTGCAGGAATTGAAGTGGCAAGGAACGCCGCGCCAACAATTAAGCGAGTAGCACAAGAGCTAGGTGGCAAGTCCGCTAACATCATTCTTGATGATGCTGACTTTGAAGGTTCGATTTCCCGCGATGTCTTTGGTATGTGTACAAATTCGGGGCAATCATGTAATGCGCCGACTCGTATGCTGGTTCCAAGCTCAAGGATGGATGAAGCTGCGGCGATCGCAAAGTCGGCGGCAGAGCAAGTCAAAGTCGGAGCGCCAGATGCAGAAGGCACTACGATTGGACCGGTAGTTTCTGAAGTCCAATTCGACAAGATTCAAAACCTGATTCAGAAAGGGATTGATGAGGGAGCCAAGCTTGAGACCGGAGGTACTGGTCGGCCGGATGGATTGAATGCAGGTTACTACATCAAGCCTACGGTTTTCTCGCATGTGACAAACGACATGACTATTGCACAGGAAGAAATATTCGGACCGGTTCTATCACTCATAGGATATGAAGATGATGCCGACGCGGTTCGTATTGCTAATGATACGCTTTATGGATTGAGTGGTTACGTGTCATCTGGTGACCCAGAGAGAGCGAAGAAAGTTGCTCGTTTAATACGAAGTGGTAACGTGCATTTGAATGGCGCAGCTCCTAGCCAAACTTCACCTTTTGGTGGATATAAGCAATCAGGTAATGGACGTGAATGGGGTGAATTTGGCTTAGAGGAGTTCCTCGAGGTCAAGTCAATCATCGGCTACAACGCCTGAGGCGAAATCCCCAAAAAAAAGGCCCTACGGGCCTTTTTTTTTATCCGTAAATATCAATTTGGAGAAAAGTGTTTTGGCTAAAGATAGTGATCTCAAAGCTTTTGCACCAATCAAAATTGTTTCACTCGAACAGGCAGTAGCTGCTCCTCTCACCACACGGCGTTTTGCTCAAGCGGGCGCTGAAGTGATCAAGATAGAGCGTCCTGAGGGTGATTTCGCTCGTTATTATGATTCAGTGGTGTTCGGTGAAAGTTCTTATTTTGCCTGGTTAAATGCAGGCAAAAAATCAGTTGTTTTAGATCTCGCCGAAGATCAGAGCTTTGAGGTGCTGCAAAAGCTAATCGATCGAAGTGATATCTTGGTTCAAAACCTTAAGCCGGGTGCCTTACAAAAACTTGGTTTTGAGCTTGACGAATATCATCGAAATCGTCCGGAGTTCATCTCACTATCAATATCTGGTTTTCACCCTGAAGGTCCAGGAAAGGGTCGTAAGGCCTACGATCTGTTGATGCAGGCAGAGTCTGGCCTTTCGAGTATTACAGGCAGTCCTGAAGAACCTGGCCGTGTTGGTGTTTCGATGGTGGATTTAGCAACCGGGATGTATGGTTATCAGGCGCTACTGGAGGCCCTATTAAATCAACGTTTGACAGGTGCCGGAAAGCAGATCGACATCTCGCTGTTCGACGCGGTTGCCGAGTGGTTGGCCGTGCCTTATTTACTCGATCGTTATGGACACAAGGCCCCTGAGAGAATTGGATTGGCTCATCCGGGTATTTGTCCTTATGGAGTGTTTTTGTCAGCCGATGGACAGCCTTTTATATTGTCGATACAAAATGAACGTGAATGGGGTCGTCTGATCGACCAAGTTATAATCGAAAGGGACCTGCTCGAAGATCCTCGATGTCTAACGAATGAGGTTAGGGTAGAAAATCGTAGGTATGTGGATGACAAAATTGGAGGAGAGTTGAAAAAACTCTTGTATTCAGAAATTGAAAATCGGTTCTCTCGAGCTGATTTAGCTCAGGCTCCGCTGATGGAAATACAAGATTTGAAGGAGCACCTTGATTTTAGGACTTACCCGGCTTTAATTGGAAATAATACATTTGAATTGCCTATGACTCCTGGAAATGACTATGCTAGCGGTCAGAAAGTGCCAGAGTTGGGAGAGCACACGAAGGCAGTAATCGGCTCACTGGAGTGAAGTATGTCATACGATCAAGGAAATATTTTTGCAAAGATCATTCGAAATGAAGCGCCGGCAGCAAAAGTGTTCGAAGATGAGTATTCGCTGGCCTTTATGGATGTAATGCCACAAGTTCCTGGGCACACCCTGGTAATTCCAAAATCTCCAGCAGAAAATATCCACGAAATAGACCCAGAAGTGCTTGGTCATACTATCCGAACGACTCAGATTGTCTCAGACGCAGTTAAGCAGGCCTTTGATGCGCCTGGGATCATGATTGCTCAGCTCAATGGTTCAGCGGCGGGGCAGACGGTGTTTCATTTACATTTTCACATCTTACCTAGATTTGAAGGACTAGAGTTTTCGCTACATGCTAGGGAAATGCAGGAAATGGATTTGTTGAAAGATCATGCAGAACGAATTAAGTCTTTCTTGTAGTCATGTCGAATGAAGGACAAAGTGATTTAGGTAAGGCTCTCGAAGAAGACAAGGTCGAATGGAATGAGTCGATAGATAGCATTCATAGGGAGTTCGGTGAGTCCGGAGTGCGTGAAATTCTGCGGAGTCTGCAAGATCATGTTTTAAGCCTGAATATCGCGCTTGATGAAGCGACCTTAAATACGCCCTACGTCAACACGATAAATGTATCTTCCCAACCCAGATACCCCGGAAACCTGGACCTCGAAGAACGAATAGAGCAAATCAATCGCTGGAACGCTATCGCGATGGTTCTGCAAGCACAAGACAGGGGTGACGGAGTTGGTGGGCATATAGCGACATACGCATCCTGTGCGACGATGATGGAGGTTGGCTTTAATCATTTTTTCCGTGGTGGAGAAAAAAACTCCGATAGAGATCTCTTGTTACCACAGCCCCATGCTGCGCCTGGAATCTATGCTAGAGCTTACCTAGAAGGACGGCTCGACGATCATCATCTCAAGCATTACCGGAGAGAACTGCAAGGACAAGGTGGGCTAAGCTCGTACCCTCATCCGAGAAGCATGCCTGGTTTCTGGGAAATGCCGAACGCGTCAATGGGGCTTTCAACTCCTGCAGCGATATATCAGGCGAGATTCATCAAGTATTTAGAAAATCGGAGTTTAAAACCAAAATCTAAGTCGAAGGTTTGGTGTTTTATTGGTGACGGGGAATCTGACGAGCCTGAGGTGTTGGGTACTATCAACATTGCGGCTCGAGAGAAGCTCGATAATTTGGTTTTCGTCATTAACTGTAATTTGCAACGATTAGACGGTCCGGTACGCGGGAATGGAAAGATTATTCAGGAATTAGAACGAGTTTTTCGGGGCGCAGACTGGAACGTTATTAAGGTTATCTGGGGTAGTGGCTGGGATGGCTTACTAGCAAGAGACTCCCAGGGAGTACTTAGAAAAAGAATGGATGATTGCTTAGATGGTGATTACCAAATGTATTCAGTTTTGCCAGGAGATGTACAGAGAGAGCACTGGGTAGAGGGTAACCCAGAACTTGAAATGATGATGAGCTCTTTGACTGACGAAGAAGTAAAGCAGATCAAGCGAGGCGGGCAGGACCATAAAAAAATATATGCCGCATTTGATCAGGCAACTAAAACAGAGGGGAAGCCTACCGTTTTGCTGATCAAAACGGTTAAGGGCGACGGGATGGGTGCGCAAGGTAAGAATACGGCGCATCAATATAAGAACATGCCGAGCGAGGAGAGAGTTCGTTTAGCCGCTGAGCTGAATATCCCTATTTCAAAAGAAAATGCGGAAAAGGCCGAGTTTTTTCGTCCTGATGAAGCTTCTGACGAAGTGGTTTACTTAAGACAAAAACGGGAGGAATTGGGCGGGCCCTTGCCCAAAAGAGTGGTTGATTGCCCGAGCGTCCAGACGCCCGGTTTAGAGGTGTTTGTCGATCTACTGAAGGGGACGGAGCGGGCTGTCTCCACTACCATGGTCATGGTGAGGCTGCTAAGCCTGCTTATCAAGATGCCTGAAATCGGAAAATATGTCGTCCCGATCGTTCCAGATGAAGCTAGAACATTTGGTATGGATGGTTTATTTAAAGTGGCAGGTATCTATGCTCCGGAAGGTCAAAACTACCAACCCGTTGATGCTGACACGCTGATGCCCTACAGAGAGGCTGCCGATGGGCAGATACTGCAGGAGGGGATTTGCGAGACTGGCGCGATGGCATCTTTCATGGCAGCGGGTAGTGCTTACGCAGTTCATGGCCTGCCGATGATTCCATTTTATATATTCTATTCGATGTTTGGTTTTCAGCGAGTCGGGGACATGATTTGGAGTTGTGGAGATATGATGTGCCGAGGCTTCCTTCTGGGAGGGACGGCAGGGCGGACGACTCTGAATGGCGAGGGGTTACAACATGAAGACGGTCATTCTCTAGTTTTGGCGAGTTCCGTACCCAACTTACTGACTTATGATCCGGCTTTCGGATACGAGCTAACCGTTATCGTGAGAGAGGGGATTAGGCGTATGTACGAACAGCAAGAAGACCTGTTCTATTACATAACCCTCTATAACGAGAACTACGCTCATCCTGGATTAATAGAAACAGATCAAACTCTCGGCGATATAGATGAAGATGCGATCCAAGGTATTCTTAGAGGGGGTTATTGTTTCGAACGCCAACTCACTGATTTAAAACGACCTAGTGTGCACCTGCTAGCTTCTGGTAGCATCATGCAACAAGCGATCAATGCAAAGGAAATGTTGGCCGCTTTAGAAATAAATGTGTGTCTTTGGAGTATTACGAGTTTCGTAGAGCTTGAGCGAGATGCGCTAGATTGTGACCGAATCAATCGCTTGAATCCTTCGAAGGTTCAAAAAGTCTCTTATTTAGAAGAGATGTTTTGTAACGAGTCAGGGGTTTTTGTTGCAGCAAGCGATTATATGAAGTCTCTGGCCTCGGGTATATCGAGGTGGTTGCCTGGGCCGCTTGAGGTCTTGGGCACAGACGGTTACGGGTTATCCGAAACCAAGTCCGAGCTGAGAGCTCACTTTGAGATTAATGCAGACTATATTGTCCAGGCTTCTCTGGCCGCGCTTCTTCGTCAGAAAATGATTAAGCCAAAGGAATATGGAGATTTTGTCAAAGGGATCGATGTTGATCCTGATAAACTTAACCCAAGATTGCGGTAGGAAAAACAATGAAAGAATTTAAAGGAAAAATGGCAGTTGTAACTGGTGGTGGTGCTGGTATGGGGCGCGAAATAGTTTGTCAGTTAGTCAGCGAAGGCGCACACGTGGCGATGTGTGACGTATCGATGGAGACCATGGAGGAGACCGCGAGGTTGGCCAATCCTGGGTCAGGTGTGCGTCTTACTAGCCACACTTGTGACGTCTCGGTTGAATCGGACATGATACGATTTAGAGAAGAGGTTGAAAAAGAGCACAAAGTTCAGCATATCAATCTTTTATTCAATAATGCGGGCGTCTCTATTACTGGAGAGTTTGTGAATATTGATCGGCCCAAGTGGGAAAAAACTTTTGGAGTGTGCTGGTATGGAGTGTATTACGGCTGCCTAACCTTCATGCCTTTGTTAGTCGCGAGTGACGAAGGTCATATTGTAAACACCAGCTCGGTCAATGGATTTTGGGCTTCGATTGGAACAGCAACATCCCATACCGCTTATTCTGCTGCTAAATTTGCGGTGAAGGGTTTCACTGAGGCTCTCATCACTGACCTAAGATTAAATGCGCCTCATGTTAAAACCTCGCTAGTAATGCCAGGCCATATTGGTACCTCCATCGCACTCAACTCTCAAAAAGCGCGAAACGAAAATGGTGCTTTAGGAATGAGTCAAACCGAAGTGGACGCCGCTCGGAACCTGATGGTTAAAAGAGGAGCACCGGTTAGTAATTTAACAGACGATCAAATTAGGGAACTAGTCCATCACCAGGCGGTTGAGTTTCGTGACAACGCGCCAACAAGCGCAGCGCAAGCAGCAAATATTATCCTAGAGGGTGTTAAATCCGATAAGTGGCGAATTTTGGTGGGAGAAGACGCTCAGTTGTTAGATGCATTTGTAAGGGAAGCTCCTGAAGACGCCTACGAAGAGGATTTTCTAGAAAAGTTAAGTGACAATTCTGTTATGGATAGAATTACTCGGGGCAACAATGACTGAGCGGTCTAATCGATAGTTTTATTTTTGAATAATCACGTTGGCAGTACCGAAGACCCTGGTTTCTTGGGCGGAATTAGTAACGGTCAGATCGATTTCAACGGTTCCGTTGTCTGTATCGATGTCGGTTACGACACCGTTGATGTTGTAGGTGTCATCTACTAGACATGGAGCACGGAACACTGTGTCAATCTTTTTGATTTCAGCGTTTGGCGCCCAGCGATGAATCATCGCGCTTAAGAATCCCTGACTCATAATGCCCGGGACGAGTGCTGCAGGCAGGCCCTGCGCCCGCGCGGCTTCGTGATTTGTGAACCTGGGACTGTCCCAGCCGGCTGCTAACACGAATTGGGTAACATTCTCTAGCGAAGTGTCTGGGGTAAAGGAAGGCAGAGTTTCTCCGAACTCGATTTCTGATAATTTCTCGATAGTCATAAGTTCGCCATTAACTTTCTTTCGGTTTTTCTCTTATGACGACACTCGTATCCGATGAGCCAAGTATTTCTCCTTTCGGATTTTTCATGGTCATCCTATTTACAAAAAAAACCATCCTTCCGGACCTACCGGATTTTGTATAGATATCGTGCATCGTCGTAGTGGCAGTGATTTCTTCGCCTGCTCGCATAGGTCTTTCAAGTTCAACTGATTTACCAGCATCCATACCTAACCCTTCAAAGGATGGAAAGTTATCTGGATAGTCCTTGGTTGGATTGAAGCTGGAAGCAATGGTCGGAGGTGCTTGAAAATCAGGGTCATCAGGGTTAGTAAATTTGCTCGCGGTTTCGCCGCAGCTCTTTGCATATTGAACTAATTTTTCGGCGTCGAGTGTGAATACATATTCATCAAAAATTTTATCAAGAAACTGATCGCGCAGAGCATCAACATCTATTGGTTCATTCTCGTTCATTTGAATGTCCGCTAAATTTTAAACGCCTCGAAGGCATTGGATTTAAGTGCTTCGACCAGCTCTCCAATCGTACTAATGGGGCCATCAAATTTGGTACCACATTTCCCGATTTGACTCACAATATGAGCATCGCTGCCCCCAATACCCGAACAGTTCAATTGGTCAGCCATCTCGCGAGCTATTTCGTCTTCGTTTTCACGACTACCGCCATTGTATATTTCAACGATTTCTACGCCCTTGGGAACCCCAAATTCCTCCAAATGAGCGGCCATTCCTACCCGCGGTCGGCCTGGATGGCATGGAACAGCGACCGCGTCATGCTTGTTACTTGCTTCAATGACGTGTTCAAGTTTGAGATCGATATTGGAAAAATCGAATTCTTCTTGCAGCGCCGGGGTAACTCCAAATACAAGAACGTGGCCGTACTCCGTCTCCACCTCGCTTCCTTTGAAAATTGTGATTCCATTGGCGTTGGCAAGATCGCTGTAATCTGATTCGTTGTCGTACTGGCGGTGCTCAGTAAGAACGAAACCATCGATTGCGATGTCCTTTGCCTTGATCCATTGGCAATAGTTCTCCACTTTGGCTCGGCCGTCATCTGATTTTATTGAATGTGCATGCATATCTAGAATCATGGCTTACTCACTAATCTCCTTCCACAATGCTTTGACTTTGTCTGCCAGATCTTCTTCAGAATCGGAATTTTCGATCAATCTGTCAGCTTTTTCGGTTCTTTCCTCGTTGGTGATTTGAGCGTCAATCCGAGATTCTACTTGCTCTCGATTTGAGCCGTCTCGTTTTGTGGCCCTCGTTATCGCTACCTCACGGTCCACCAGTGTGCTCCAAACTTCATCGACGATGTCTTGCCAACCGGCTTCAAATAATACGGCAGCCTCGAGCACAATAATCTGATTGGGGTTTCGTTCTCTGACTGAATCAATTTCTTGTCGAGCCATGTTCTTAATCGCAGGCCAGACGATATTCGTCAGTTTCTTCAACGATTCTGGGTTGCCAAAAACTTTGGACCCTAATACTTTTCGATCGATTTCACCGTCATCACCGACTGTATCCCGACCGAAGACCGAGACAACGGAATCAAACGCTTCTGATCCTTTCGCATAGGCATTGTGACCAAGCTTGTCCGCATCAATGACATGAGCGCCAAGCTGGCCCAATAATTTGGCTGCTGTAGATTTCCCTGAGGCGATGCCGCCCGTCAGGCCAATAATCACAAGAACTACCTTAAGTACTCTAAAGCACGTTAATCTTGGCTGTAATTGTAACGCGACAAAGTCTAATAGGCGACTGGCATATTCCTATGATGGGCTTTCGGTAACCTCATCCTGCGATTTATTAAATAAATAGGCACTTGCAATGAGTAAGACGGTCATGACTATTTCAGCCACAATAAAATCTGTCGCGAAATCTGCGCCGTGAGATATCCAAGCTAGACTTCGAAATAGAGCCGCAGAGCCCAGAACGATTGCCGCAGCTATCAGCCATTGGGCTTGTTTTAGGTATGCTCCCAAGAAGCAGAAAACCGTAACACTGAAGAAAAACGAAGAGAAGTCGCCTATTTGGGTGCTGCGACCTATTCCTTCTAGTAGTGACATTCCCAGACCTTGAGCCGCCTCTCCAGGATTGGATATCCAGGTTATTGTTTGGAGTGCCATGAGTAAGCCAACCAGCGCCGACAGTATTCTGGGTATCATTGTTAATCCTTTAAGAAGAGTGTTTACAGATGTAAACAGAGTTTTGTTAGTCTCGCAATCGATTGCGTGGAACGACATTGCCTACTATTTAACCAATGTTGGATTATACTTTTGCAGTATTTTAGATTTTGCTATTGGGGAAAGTGATGCTGGAAGGAAAAAAAATGATCGTAACAGGTGGTGCGGGCGTGCTGGGTTCGTCTGTGGCTGCTGTTGCAGAGAAGCAGGGTGCAGAGGTGTTTCTTGTCGACGTTATTGAGCCGCCACAAGACGTTATAGGTAAATACTTTCAAGTGGATTTGCTTGATGCAAAAGCAGTCTCAGTTTGTTTTGACGATATAGGTCATTTTGATTGTTTGGCGAATATAGCGGGTGGTTTTGACATGGGGCCGACTGTCTGGGAATCGCCGGAGGAACTTTGGGATGCTATGTTTTCGATTAACGTCACCACGTTGCGAAGGGTTCTTTCTGCTGCGATACCGAGGATGATAGAGAGTGGAAAGGGTAGTGTTGTGAATGTGGGTGCGATGGGCGCTTTGAAAGCAGGGGGTAACATGAGTGCCTATGCCGCCGCTAAGTCAACCGTGATGAGATTAACCGAATCCCTCAGTGACGAGGTCAGGCATAAAGGAATCAATGTAAATGCGGTGTTGCCTACTTTGATTGATACTCCCAGGAATCGCGCGGATATGCCTGGATCAGATTTTTCTGAATGGGTTGATCCAGTCGATCTAGCGAACGTGATTTGTTTTCTCTCATCTTCAAAATCTCGTGCGATTCATGGAGCACTAGTACCTGTTACAGGCTTACTTTAAAGTGATTTAACTTTAGAAGACCAACAAAAAACAGATAAGTTAACGAGGCTAGGTGGTAAACGTGGAAAAATCCAAACTTAAAGTGTTTGTGACGAGAAAGTGGCCGGTCAAAGTGGAAGAGTATCTATTAGAAAACTTTGATACCCAGCTTAACCCTGATGATAAGCCGTTGGGCCAAGCAGAACTGCGTGAGGCATTGAATCATTACGACGTGGTGTGTCCGACGGTCACGGATCGGTTAGGGCAAGACCTGTTCGACAGCAAAGTGATTCAGACAAAATTGATCGCAAATTTCGGTGTGGGTTATAACCATATTGCTTTGGATGCACTCAAAGGTATGGGTATTGAGGTCACTAATACGCCTGGTGTTTTGACTGATGCTACTGCGGAGATTGCGATGATGTTGATTTTGATGAGTGCGCGACGGGCAGGAGAAGGAGAAAGACATCTCCGCGCAGGAGAATGGAGTGGTTGGCGCCCCACGCACATGTTGTCTAGCCAGGTAACTGGAAAAACTCTAGGCATAGTGGGCATGGGTCGGATTGGTACTCGACTGGCGCGGCAGGCTCGGCATGGATTTGGTATGCGTGTTTTGTATAGTAATCGCTCAAGAGCAGCGGAGTCAGTAGAGGTTGAGCTAGACGCAGAATTTTGTTCACTAGACGAGGTGTTGGAGCGATCTGACTTTGTTAGTCTCAATTGTCCAGCCAACGATGAAACAAGGCATCTAGTGAATCGAGACAACATTAAATTGATGAGGTCGAGTGCTCATTTGATTAATACTGCCCGGGGCGATGTCGTTGATGAGATGGCTCTGGCTGATGCTCTGTCACGCCGTGTCATCGCAGGCGCTGGCCTAGATGTATATGAAAAAGAGCCCGAGGTACCGGACAGCTTATTAGCGCTTGATCAGGTGGTGCTCTTGCCTCATATGGGCAGTGGAACAGTAGAGACGCGCGAAGCTATGGGATTTCGAGCCGTCGCTAACATAGAAGCTTTTGTCGAAGGCCGTCCTTTGCCGGATCTGGTGGCAATCAGCTAGGAGTATCAAATTTGAAGATAATTTCGCAGATCAAAGAAGACTGGTCTCAACGTCCCTGGTGGATGAACTTGATCTTCTATTTCTGTATTTATATGACCGTTATCTATATGCCCTTTGATATTTTTTACAAGCCTGTAGAACTCGACGAAGAGGTCTGGTTTGGGATCACTCTTCACGGTTGGTATGCAAAACTGACCGAACCTCTGCATTGGATAATTTACGGCCTTGGAGCCTACGGCTTCTGGAAGATGAAGTCTTGGATGTGGCCCTGGGCAAGCGTGTACTTGCTTCAGGTAGTCATTGCGATGTTTTTTTGGAATCAACTTGACCCACGAGGCGGTGGTTTGGTGCCAGGTCTAATCTCTGCGGCTATATTTTGTGTACCTCTGGTCGCAATGGTTATGGCTCGAGAGAAGTTTTCTCATTAGTCATTTTGAATGATGAGAGGTCTATCGGTAGCTAGCTTGTATTTGCTGACTGCTGTGCTGCTTGGTTCTAGTCTGGCGGTAGCTTTGCAAAGCTTTTTGGCTTACCCCTTCGATAGAATCCTGACGAGATCTGTATTACTGGTCTTGTTAATTCTTCTGATACCTCTGTGGAGAATGGTGCCCAAAGAAACTTCCGGACTCATCTTTCCTGATTTTTCCATCCGGCAATTTTCACAATCCTTTTTGGTTGGTCTTGTTATTCTGGCGATACCGGTTTTCATGATTCTGATACTTGAAATTCGGCTCATTGCTTTAGAGTTAGAAATTTCGTTCCTAACGATATTAGGGATTCTTTTGGTAGGAATATTTCTAGCGTGCCTAATAGGACTGTTTGAGGAGATATTGTTCAGGGGGTTTCTTTATGGGTCTCTAAAGAAGCGCATTGGAGGAGTAATGGCGGCTTTAGTATCTAGTGCGTTATACAGCAGCGTACATTTTCTCAAGCCGACAGGTGAATTAGAGCTGCCAATTAATTGGTTCGCCGGGTTTGTTTATCTCGAACAATCAATAGGTAACATGATGTATCTCCAACAGGATTGGGATGCTCGATTGAGTTTAATGATCCTTGGATGTTTTTTTTGCCTAATTAGGGAACGTTTTAACTTATTTTGCTGTATCGGCCTTCATGCAGCCTTTGTCGTTGGAATCGCCATCACAAGACAACTAACCACAGTCAACCTTGATAGTCAGTTTTTGAGTCTGATTAGCTCCTATAACGAGATTATTGGTCAGTTAGTGTCTCTATGGTTGCTGCTTTTGATCTGTGTTTTGTATAGAAGCAAGCGTAACGAAAAGAGCTTATTGCATCCGTCTTGAACGGATCACGAATAAATCAGGAGATCTCATGGCAATTGAAATAAACGGAGTTGCGCATGTAATCGTTACCGTGCAGGAGCTTGATAAAGTAAGAGAGTTTTATCGAGGGCTAACTCAGGCCTTTGCGATGGAGTGCTTAGTGGATACGGAAAAAATGTTCTATGCGGTTGGATCAAGAACAGGATTGGGAGCACGGCAGGGACGCAAAGAGGTACCCTACGATCAATACAATGCGGGACTTCATCATTTGTGTTTTAGAGCGAGGAATGAAGAATCAATCGAAGAGGTGACCCAGCTGGTAGACAGTCTAGGCGGTAACATCGTTCATGGCCCTCAGAAGGACGAGTGGGCGCCGGGATACTATTCTGTTCTCTTCGAGGATCCTTGTGGGACGCGATTGGAAGTGAATTATGTTCCCGGAAAGGGTAATTTAGATAAAGAAATTGAGTTACCTTTGTCTGATGAAGTACAAAGAAAATTAAGCACCGATTAGGGGAGAACGGATGAATTTTGATATTCCACAGGAAATGCAGGCCTATCTTGAAGAACTAGACCAATTCATTGAGAAAGAGATCAAACCACTCGAGAATTCAGATGACAATATTCGCTTCTTTGACCATCGAAGAGAAGATGCGCGTACCGACTGGGAAAGGGGTGGATTACCCAATGAGGAATGGGAGCAGCTTTTGCAGAAAGCAAAACGCCTGGCCGATGCTGCGGGTCATTATCGCTATCCCTTCCCAAAAGAGTACGGCGGTAAGGAAGGAACTAATTTAGGGATGGCAATTATTCGTGAACATCTTGCAGTAAAGGGCCTAGGGTTACACAACGATCTTCAGAACGAGCATTCCATAGTAGGGAATAATGTTGGTCTTTTGTTGATGATCAATTATGGAACGGATTCTCAGAAAGCTGAGTGGATAGATGATCTGGCCGAAGGTCGAAGAGGTTTTGCTTTTGGTATCACGGAGCCTGAACATGGATCCGATGCGACTCATATGGAGACTCATGCAGAGCGTGATGGCGATGAATGGGTGATTAACGGAGCGAAAACCTGGAATACTGGCATTCACAAAGCGAAGTACGATCTGATATTCGCGCGTACTAGCGGTAAACAGGGAGATGGTGAAGGGATTACGGCTTTCCTGACTCCCACTGACTCTGAGGGTTTTAAGGTCGAAGAGATGTTGTGGACCTTCAACATGCCAACGGATCATGGACGCATTTCCATGCAGGATGTTCGAGTTCCGAATGATGCGATTTTTGGTGGAGAGGGGCGTGGGTTACAGGTAGTTCAGCACTTCTTTAATGAGAATCGAATCCGACAGGCTGCCTCGAGCCTGGGTGCGGCCCAATTTTGTATCAATGAGTCGGTCGAATACGCGAAATCAAGAGCGCCATTTGGTAAACCGCTGTCCACTAATCAAGGAATTCAGTTCCCCCTTGTTGAGTTGCAGACTCAATGTGAGATGTTACGAGCACTCATTCACAAGACCGCCTGGCAGATGGACGAATATGGCGCATTTTCGGTATCGGATAAGGTTTCTATGTGTAATTACTGGGCAAATCGTTTGTGTTGTGATTCTGCTGATCAGGCGATGCAGGTACATGGTGGGTTAGGCTACTCGCGTCACAAACCATTCGAGCACATCTACAGGCATCATCGCAGGTATCGTATTACCGAGGGCTCCGAAGAGATCCAAAAGAGAAGAGTAGCAGGATACATGTTTGGGTTTATGAACCAGCGTGCGCCAAAGGGAGTCAGAGAAGAGTAATCCAAAATATGAGCGGTTTTGATGAAAAATTAGAATCCATCTTGTCTAAGGCTTTTTCTGGATTTGATAGGCTCATAAAGGCAGAAAGACTTTCTGGTGGAGCTAGTCAAGAGACTTATCGGCTGAATGTTGTCATTAACGGCAAGGAAAAAATGCTAGCGATGAGACGATCGGCAGGCGGTGAATTTGTAGATCCTTCACCTGGGCATCCTGGTCTTGCCGCTGAGGCGCAGTTAATGCGCAGTGCATTGCTGGCAGGGGTCCCGGAACCGGAAATTCATTACGTGCTAGATCGTCAGGACGATCTTGGGGATGGGTTCGTCATGGAATGGTTAGATGGAATCACTCTTGGCGCCAAGGTCGTTCGCGATCCTGATTTAGATGAAATTCGCCCTACGTTAGCTCGTCGAAGTGGGGAAGTCCTCGCTAAGATACATGCAATCGACCTAGAAGAATCCGGACTGACCGCGTGCCTCGATGCAATTACGCCTGCTGAATACGTAGAGCAAACATGGACGCGTTATCGAAACTTCGAAACTGCTCAACCGATGATTGATTATACGGGTCGGTGGTTGATCGACAATTTACCGGGGGAGTATTCACCTAGCCTGGTACACAATGATTTTCGTAATGGAAACATTATGTTTGATCAACAAGGTATCGTTGCAGTACTTGATTGGGAAGTGGCGCACATCGGTGATCCGATGAGAGACCTTGGCTGGATTTGTACCAATTCTTGGAGGTTTGGGCGCTCCGATTTACCCGTAGGCGGTTTCGGTGAATACGAAGATTTGTTTGCTGGTTATGAAAGTGTATCTGGTAAAGAGGTAGATAGAGATAGAGTTCGATGGTGGGAAGTGTTTGGCTCTTTTTGGTGGGCTATCGGTTGTTTGGGTATGGCAGAGCATTATCGTTCGGGTCCAGATAAAACAGTTGAGCGACCGGCGATCGGCAGACGAAGTTCAGAGTGTCAGGTGGATTGTGTTAATTTATTGATACCAGGTAATGTAGAACTTATTGCACCCAACACTGACCCTAGTTCGAATGAAATGCCTAGGATGGAGGAACTATTGATCAGCGTTAGAGATTTTCTTCGCGGAGAGGTCATGGGAGAAACTCAGGGAAGAACAAACTTTTTGGCTCGCGTTGCGAGCAACTCACTAGACATCGCTATACGAGAGCAAGTGATAGGGTCGATACTCAAGGAGGGGGAGGTTGAACGACTTAACAGGGTAGTCAAAGGGGATGGGACACTCGATGAGCTGCGTTGGAAGCTTGTTAAAGAGCTTAGGAGTCAGGCAATTGAGCTAGATGCACCAGGCCTTGAAGACTACCTTCGATTTACGGTCGTTAATCAAGTCGCGATTGATCAACCAAAATATAGTGGTTTAAAAACGGCTATAAATTGACGGAAGAATTTCAAACTTTTAATGAGTTTGGCGATGCGATTGGCTTAGAAACTCGTGATGCTGTGCATCGTAAAGGCCTATGGCATAGGTCTTCTCAGGTCTATTTGTTTGACGCTAGTGCAATGCTATTGCTGCAACAGCGATCGGATCAGAAAGACCTTTATGCTGGGCTTTGGACTGATAGCGTTGGCGAACATCTCAAACCTGAAGAGTCTCATCGGCAGGGAGCATATCGTGGACTCTACGAAGAGCTGAAGTTGACGGGAATCTGTCTTTATGAATTAGGAGAAGGTTTTTCTTCGGATGTTGCGCACAAAGATTTTATTGATCGTGAATTTAAACAAGCGTACTCGGGGCTTATAGTGGATAAGGAGGGGATTGATCCGGATCCTGCGGAAGTAAAATCTATATGCTGGGTAGGAAAAGAGAAGCTGGGTTCTTTGATCACCTCGTCCGGTTCTCTTTTCTGTCCCTCATTTTTGTTGGATTTAGAGAGATTAGATTTGATCAATCAATGGGATGGTATCGTGAGTGGTTTATTTCGAAAGAACTAGGAGAATGAGATGGGAAAATTAGATGACAAGGTAGCCTTGATTACCGGAGGAGTTAGTGGCCTGGGGCGCTCCACCGCTCGCAGATTTATTGAAGAAGGTGCTTCTGTGGTGATTGCGGACATCGACTCTCAAAAAGGAAAGAGCGCCGAAGAAGAGCTTTCAAACCTTGGTGGAGACGTATTGTTCTTAGAAATCGATGTGACTCATGAAGCTAGCCAGGCTCGAGTCTTTCAGGAAACGATTGAACGCTTTGCTAAGGTGGATGTGGTATTGGCGGCGGCGGGAATATCATCAGCCAGCTACGTGTCTGGCCAAATTAACGAGAGAAGTGAAGACCCAGAGAGTAATTTCTTGTTCAATAAATCGATAGAGGACTGGCGTCGCGTCCTGGAAGTTAACCTCACGGGGGTGATGATTACGAACCAGTTGGCGGTTAAGTCTATGATTGAATTAGATATCAAGGGATCCATCATTAACATAGCTTCCATTGCTGGTCGCAGGCCTTTGCCCGGAGCTACAGATTATTGCGTTTCCAAATCCGGTGTCATCATGTTGACACAGTCTTTGTCCGCTGAAGTGTGCGGTAGAGGGATACGTGTTAACGCGATCGGCCCAGGGTTTATTGAAACCCCGATGACTGCAAGTATTCGCCAATCTGAGGAGGGGGTTGATATGGTGATGTCGATGACGCCGATGGCCCGTTTTGGAGTGCCTGAGGAAATAGCAAATACGGCATTGTTTTTAGCCAGTGAAGAATCAAGCTATTTTTCCGGTCAAACTCTCTTTCCTAACGGTGGAATGTATGTTGGCTAGCCCGTAATAGCTTCTTGGTAGACAGGCAGGACAAAAGCGCCGCCAGTGTGAATTAAAATCACGTCCGAGTAGTCGTCCAGGTCACCGAGTATAGTTTTATCAATGATAGCCTGCAGCGCTTTGCCCGAATAGACTGGATCAAAAGCGATGCCTTCGAGAGATGCTGCTAACCGTATCGCATCAAGAGTTTTTTTCGAAGGTAAACCGTATCCGTCGCCAATGTAGCTGCTGTCTATCTTGATTGCAGTTTCTGGTATCGAGGTTACCCCTGATCCTTTATAGGTGTGTTGAAGGCCCGATAATATTTCCTGAATATTCTCACGGAGATTTTGAGGGTTTTTGTGATAAACGTTTATCCCCGTGATTGGGATTTCTGCTCCAATTGTCTGAACTCCAAAAACTAGGCCACTCTGTGTGCCCGCGCTCGCAGAAGCGTGAAAGACTATTGGATTGTTAATTTGTTTTTCTTTGATTTGCTTTGTCAGTTCATCTACACAGGCTGTGTAGCCTAAAGCGCCAGTAGCATTGGATCCTCCGGGAGGAATTAAATACACTTTTTTAGCATCAGACTGTAGCGTATCAATTAGCTCTTTAGTTTTGGACTCGGCATCTTCACTTTCCATGATATGGATATGCGCATCGCAGAGTTGGTTCAAAAGAATGTTGCCGTTAGTTTCGTAGTTATCGCTCTTCCAGGGTACCCGCCTTGTAAGTATAAGATGACACTCAAGTCCTGTTTTGGCGCATGCTGCGGCCGTCTGTCTTGCGTGGTTTGATTGCACGGCTCCAAAAGTAACGACTGTATCGGCCCCTTCGGATAGAGCATCTGCTATGAGATATTCTAATTTCCGAGTCTTGTTTCCTCCTGTCAATAATCCTGAACAGTCGTCCCGTTTCACCCAAATTGTGGGGCCTCCTAGTTCTTGGGATAGCCTTTGAAGTGGTTCTAGTGGTGTTGGCCAATGCCCTAATCGAAGCCTCGGTATCTCGTCTAACCAATCCATCATTGTTGCCATAAAAATAGTGTTTGTAGCAAAAAGCTGTGGTCATAGCTATGCTGAGGAATCGTTTTCTTTGAGAGGTTTTTATGTCTGAGTTACTAGCGTTAAGAGGAGCGCCTGGTTCTCCTTATACCCGAAAAATGTTGGCGGTCTTGCGCTACAGGCAAATCCCTTATCAATTAATTTTGGGAACTGGCTTGTTGGATGGCAAAAGCGAGTTACCACAAGCTAAAGTCCAGTTGGCGCCAACCTTTTATTTTCGAGATGAAAAAGGCGAGTATGAAGCCGTAGTGGACTCAACCCCGATAATTAGACGGCTGGAAGATGAATACGCAGGGCGCTCGGTGATTCCAAATGAACCGATTACGCGATTTCTTGACTACCTTCTCGAGGACTTTGCAGATGAGTGGCTAACCAAAGCGATGTTCCACTATCGTTGGTATTACGAGGCAGACATAAAGAAAGCAGGGGAAATTTTGCCCCGATGGACCAATTTAACCGCGACCGAAGAAGACATGGAGTCAATGTCTGAATTCGTGAGAGACCGTCAGATTAATCGGTTATATGTTGTGGGTAGTAACGAGACTACTGCGCCTGTGATAGAAGAAAGTTATCAGCGGATTTTGAGGCTGATGGCGAGTCATATGAACACATCACCTTACATGTTCGGACATAGACCAGCAGCTAGTGATTTTGGCCTATACGGTCAGCTGACCCAGTTAGCAGTTTTTGATCCAACCCCGATGAAAATTGCGGACGAAATAGCGAGCCGCGTGGTTGCGTGGGTGGGTACTGTTGATGATCTATCGGGCCATAGTAGTCTCGAGGATCAGTGGAATTCTTTTGCGCAACTTGGGGATTCTCTGAAAAACATTTTTCGAGAGGTCGGAAAGGTTTATGTTCCTGCTTTGCTAGCAAATGCTGAGGCAGTAGAGAGTGGTGCACAGACGGTTAAGACAGAGATTGATGGTAAAGAATGGGTTCAGGAGCCTTTTCCTTATCAGGCCAAGTGCCTGCAATGGCTTCGACAAGAGTTTGTTCGTCTTGAAGATAATGAAAGAAAGCTCGTCCTCGACTTTTTGGATGGAACTGGCTGCCATAGCTTATTTCAGAAGTAGCTCTTAATAGAAATGCTGTTTAGATTGCTATTGATATTTAGATGAGCAAGTCCAGCTCGGTTAAGGTACAGGTTTTCTCAGACATTGTTTGCCCTTGGTGCTTTATAGGCAAACGACGCTGGGACAGCGTGATTAAAGAACTGACTGAAGTTGATGTGGAACTAATCTGGCGCCCTTATCAACTCTATCCAGGACTTCCATATGAAGGTATTGATCGCCGAGAGTATCTTCGTAGGAGGTATGGAGATTCGGCTGTTAATCGGTCAGCCCCTCGACGCATCGAGGACGAAGCGAAATCGGTTGGGATCGAATTGCGGTACGATCTAATAAGGAAAATCCCAAATACTGCCTATGCACACTACCTGCTTGAGTGGTCATTAGAATTCGGTTTACAACATGATTTAGCAGAAGCTCTATTTCAAGCTTATTTTTGTCGGGGGGTTGATGTTGGAGAAACTAGATCATTGATCAATATTTGCGAATCGGTTGGGATGATCCCAGTCGATGTCGAAGAGATTCTTCTGTCCGTCGCTGAAAATGTTGATATGTCAAAGTATTTGAATTTCGCGCAAGAACAAGACATTTTTTCTGTTCCCGGGTATCTATTTGAGAATGGGTATTTGTTGCCTGGAGCACAAACAGAGGAAACCATCAGTCAGGTTTTACGGCGAATTTCTGAGAAAATTAAGACGCAGTAGCCGGCCTAAATCACTGGAAGTTCAAAAAATCGAATGTATCTCGCTCAAATTCAACGTTGAGGTGCTCGGCTCATATTTCGAGTAACGTGTATAATGGTTTCACTGACAACCTCAATGCATTATGAAAAAAGAATTTAATGTAGTAGCAATAGTAGCTAGGCGCTTAACAGATCGTATTCTCGAATCGATCACAAAGATTGATTCTCTCTTGAATGAAATGGGGATCCAAACTCTTCTTGAGGAAAAGGTTCTCTCGGCTCTCAAATTAATTCGTAGTGATGGAACTGTCACTAGAGCGCAACTAGGAGGCGTCGCGGATCTAGTGGTTGTCGTCGGTGGCGATGGTAGTATTCTGGGTGTGTCGAGAGATCTGGCTGGAAGTGGAGTGCCAGTCGTGGGGGTAAATAGGGGGAGTCTGGGGTTTCTCGCTGCGATCGCGCCGGGTGACATAGAGGAAAAGTTTGGGCAGATATTCTCTGGTGATTACTCAATAGAAGATCATTTTCTTCTTGAGGCCCAAGTGTTTAGAGATGACGTTTTAGTATCTTCCTCAACGGCTTTGAACGATGTGGTGGTTAATCCGAGTAGCATGTCGAGAATGATGGAATTCGATTTACTTGTTAATGATGAATTCGTTTACAACCAAAGATCCGATGGAATTATTGTGGCCAGCCCAACTGGGTCGACCGCTTACTCATTGTCTGCGGGGGGGCCAATAATGCATCCCAGATTGGATGCTCTGGTGGTGGTTCCTATGTTTCCGCACACTTTGACCTCTCGCCCGTTAGTGGTCAGTGGTGACTCGACTGTGATGGTTCGAATCATTGATGCTGCTGAGGGTGCACCGCAGTTGAGTTGTGACTCTCAAATAAATTTGCCTCTCGAAGTTGGTGATGTCGTTAAGGTTGGTAAGTCCGAGGAACCGCTTAATTTGCTTTATCCGGCCGGTCATAGCTTCTATGAATCCTGTCGCAGTAAATTGGATTGGGCCAGTAGACTGGGCGGGTCCGAATGACGTTTATAAAAATTCAATCAAATCATCGAAGATCTGATGGCCTATCGATGTCTTTGCAAAGTCCTATGTCGTCTGAATCTAGTTGGGCCGTTTGCTGAGAGTGTGCTCGTAAAATATTCCTTGCGCCTTGATCGCCAGTGGTCTCCGCGAGTTCGTCATAAAGGGATTTGTGGAACCCGATGGGGTGAGTTTGCCAATCAGAGTGGACTAGATGCTGTGCTCGAACAATTCTGATTTCACTAGGATTTGCATCAGCGGCCATTTGTTTAAGCTTTCGCAGCGTATTAGCTTTGACGTATGGCATATCCAGTAGTCCGATAAATGTCCAGTGCCATGGGGTATCGATTATCCCATCTGATAAAGAATGGCCCATGCCGTGCTTCGCGTTCTCGGATTTGATTAACTCGACCTTAAAGTCCTTAAGGCGATCGATCAGTCGATGATCTTCGGGCCGAATAACTACCTTTAAATGGTCAAATACTTTTGAATAGGTGAGTACGGTAGCCTCAGCAACACTGGACCCTTCAAAGTCATGGAGACGCTTGTCTGAGCCAAATCGGCGGGAATAGCCAGCTCCCAGAATCAGAGCTCCGATGATTTTATTGCTCAAGAGGCGGTGCTGCTGCTCAATTGATTTCTGGTCAGATCACGAGTTTTTGTTTTAACGGCCGTGATTTCTGCGAGAATCGCGATCGCTATTTCCGGGGGTGTTTTGCTTCCTATGGGTAGGCCGATCGGCGCATGAAGTTTTGATAGGCTTTCGTTTGATACGTCTAAGGCCGCCAGCCTCTCTAATCTGTTAGCGGAGGTCTTTTTTGATCCCATAGCGCCGACATAAAAAGCTTCGGTATCCAAGGCAACCATCAAACCCATATCATCTATTCTGGGATCATGAGTCAAAGCTACGATCGCCGTGGATTCGTCATTTGCGTGCTCAAGGACTGCGTCGTCAGGCATGTCGCAGACCAGCTGAACTCCCTGGATATTAAAATCTTCGATGAAGTCCGAGCGCGGGTCACAAACAGTAACGTGATATTCCAGTGCGAGCGCAAATTCCGCGAGGTACTTGCTTACCATCCCTGCACCTATGATGAAAAGATGCTGCTTGGGGCCGTAGATGTGGACGAGCTTTTGATCCGACTTGTCCCATGTCAAATTTTTATAAGTCACACTCTCCTTCAGAGACATCGATGGAGAGCTTAAGTTAACCGTACGCTCGATCGTTTCCCTATTGCGAAGAGCCAGGTTTATCTGCTCAAAATGTTGGATTGTCTTTTTTGAAGGTTTGTGAGGTTCAACGACGATGTCGAGATTACCGCCGCAGGGTAAACCGAACTTCTCGGCTTCCTCGTTAGTTACGCCATATTGAAAGAATTGTGCTTCGTTAGTTGCGAGTTGTCCTTTAATCAATTTGTCTAGAAGGTCTTCCTCAACGCAACCCCCAGAAAGAGACCCGACCAACTTTGATTCACTATTACAGGCTAGCAAGGACCCCTTGGGCCTCGGCGAGGACCCCCAGGTTTCGATCACGGTGGCTAGCCAACATTGTTTGCCTGAATTCAGCCAGTCCACAATTGATTGGATGACTTCTTTGTCAACGCTCTGCATTTTATAGACTCATTCGAATTAACATAATGCCCTTAGGGCTCAGCGTGTTTCTAAGGTAACTTCTAACCCTGATTATAGCTTGGTAGTCCTTTCTGTCATCCGCTAAGAATACTAGATTGATTTACTTAATCGCGGGACAATTGGGCTATCGCCAGAGAGGGTGGAGCCAATTTCATGAAAGAAGGACAACCAAAACTAGTAAGGCTTGATGAGTATCAGTCTCCTGCCTTCGTAACGGATAACACCAGGCTTAAGTTCGACATAGAAGATGGTCGAACAAGAGTCAGTAGTGAACTCGATATCAGGAGAGTTCGGGGAGACTCAACAGAAATCTACCTTAATGGAGAGGAGTTAGAGTTGGTGTCCGTCTCTGTCGATGGTCGCGTGATAAGCGAGAATGAGTATTCTGTAGATGATTTTGGAATGACCATATTTGGTCTTGGTGAGGCCCACACCATTGAGATCGTTACTGAGATTGTTCCTGAACAAAATACAGCTCTCGAGGGATTGTATAAGTCCAGTGCTATGTATTGCACTCAGTGCGAGGCCGAGGGCTTTAGAAAAATAACTTACTACCAGGACCGACCAGATATACTGTCCCGATTCACGACCACCGTGATCGCAGATGGTGAGAGATTCCCTAATCTACTTTCTAATGGAAATTTGGTTAAAGAGGAATCGTTAAATGGAGGCAGAAAATCAGCGACCTGGAGTGACCCCTTTCCCAAGCCAAGCTATTTATTTGCTCTCGTGGTCGGGAATTTGTCTGTTTTAGAGGATGTTTTCGTTACTAAGAGCGGGAGAAGAGTAAATCTAAAGATCTACTCGGAAGCTCATAATATAGAACAATGTCATTACGCGATGGATGCATTGAAGCGTTCTATGAAATGGGACGAGGAACGATTTGGTCGGGAATATGACCTTGATATTTTTATGATCGTAGCCGTAGAAGATTTCAACATGGGTGCAATGGAAAACAAGGGCTTGAATATATTCAATACTTCTTGTGTCCTGGCCTCACCTGACACTGCTACTGATCAAGCCTATCAGAGGGTTGAGGCAGTCGTTGCTCACGAGTACTTTCACAATTGGTCTGGTAATCGAGTGACCTGTAGAGACTGGTTTCAACTCAGTTTAAAAGAAGGATTCACCGTTTATCGAGATGCCCTGTTTTCTGGTGATATGAATTCTCATGCCGTTAAGCGTATCGAAGACGTGGGGTTTTTGAGATCCATCCAGTTTGCTGAAGATGCGGGCCCGCTTTCACATCCCGTTCGTCCTGACTCATATATTGAAATCTCTAATTTTTACACGCCGACTATCTATGAAAAAGGCGCCGAAATAGTTCGCATGTACAACACCATGCTCGGCGGAGATAAGTTCAGGCAAGCAACGGATTTATATTTTGATCGACATGACGGTACAGCAGCCACAACTGATGATTTTGCCTTAACGATGGAAGAGGTGGGCGGTGTGGATTTGACGCAGTTTAAGCGTTGGTATCAGCAAGCCGGGACTCCTATGTTAACCATCAGCGAAAGTTTTCAGGGGGGAATATTGAGACTGGAAGTGGAGCAGTCGTGTCCTTCGACTCCCGGTCAATTGGTTAAAAAGCCATTTCACATACCGGTGGAACTTGGGCTAATAAATTCAGATGGTCAACCGTCCCTACTCGATTCGCTTGACATATTTTCAGAAGCGAAGCACGAGCTACTTAAGAATGGTCAAAGCCTACTTTTCCATTTGAAGTCGGAGAAAACGAAAATTGAGTTAGGTAATTTCAACACGAAACCTGTTGTGAGTTTTCTTAGAGAATTCACGGCGCCGGTGAAGGTTGATTATTCGAGGCCTTTGAGCGAGTTAGTTTACCTGGCTGGACTTGATACAGATGGATTTGTGCGGTGGGACTCGCTTCAGAGTCTTTGGGTTGAGTATTTTAAAACCGATGGTGAGCTTCAGGGTGTTGATGCGATCGATTCGATTGGAGCGATTGCAAAAGACCTGTTAGAAGAATCTCAAGAAGCGGAAGCGAAGCATTTGATGGCTTACATGCTGAAGATCCCCGATGAGAATTATCTGTTCGAGCAATTAGAGCGTTTCGAGGTGAATCGAATAATTGAATTAAAAGAAGGGCTAATCAACCAGATTGCCAGTCGTTATTTGGATACATGGCGTGAAATGTATAAGCGCTTTCAGTCTCGTGATGGCTTTTCTCCAATGTCAGATGCGATGGCCAATAGAGCATTGGCTAACCTGGCTTTTGAATACGTTGCCCGAGGGATGGGTTCTGAAGAATTAGCTGATTTTGTGAAAAGCCATTATTTCAAAGCCAATAATCTAACTGATAGGAAAACTGCTTTGAATTTCGTATGTCGAGATCCGCGACTGAGTTTACAAGTTCGGGAAGAAGTTCTGGAGGATTTTTATGAGAGGTGGAATTCTGAGGCCTTGGTACTGGATCTATGGTTCAGTGTTCAGGCTCAAAGTCCTTTAACATCAATCGAAGAGCTCAAAAAGCTAGAGTCGCACCCGATGTTTGACAGGAAAAATCCAAATCGGGTGCGTTCTGTGTTTTCTTCCTTTGGAATGGGGAATCATTTCAGATTCCATGCGACAGACGGGTCGGGTTACGAATATTTGGCGAATGCGGTCAGTAGTCTCGACGAATCGAATCCCCAGCTGGCAGCCAGATTGGCGGGACCACTGACTCGCTGGGGGCGTTATGATACAAATCGACAAAGACTTATGATTGGAGCCTTAAAAAACATGGCTTCATCGGAGGGTATATCAAAGGATTTGTACGAGATCGTCTCTAAAAGTTTAGATACGCTTCCTTAGTTACTATATAGAGAAGGCAGCTGGTAGCTATTTCCCTGCTTCTCAAGTTTTTCTGTCTCTTTCATTCTATCGACCAATTGAGTGAGGGTTGCTTGATCGTTTTCACTGAGCATTTCTAAAGGGTTCTGGGGATAAAGATAATTATTTAGAATTTCTAGTATCTCATCGGCCTTTGCTCGTTGTGTTTTATTTTCTAGATTGATCGCTTTTAAAGCTATTTTGACCTCTCTAGCTGAGCCTCTTCTGATAGCTTTTTTTATCAGCTGGTAGGGCTTTCTTTGAAGGTTATAGGTTATTTTGAAAACAAATTGACCGATTAGATAAAGGCTAACTAGACTTAATATGATTGCCAAAGATTCTTTCCAGTAGAAATTGATCAAACTCGATTGTTCAGTGTTTTCTGCGATGACCTTGGGTTCGGATATACTGACTTCGGGCTCTACATCTCTGATTTTTCGTTGCTCCTCATATTCTCGATAGATGGTGGAACCTGTTGCGCTAACTTGTGAGTCGGCTAAAACCGATACGCGAAGTTCGTTGGAGACGGTATCCCACCAGGTTATGCTGGTTTTGCCTAGAGATAGTTGGCCTGCCTGGAGAGGAACGATTGACGAAGATTCTGTTCTAAATCCGATAACGGAATCACCAGATGTGTCGTCTTCGATGGAAGGGGCAGCGGGATAAATACTAAAGAGTTTCTCTGATGGTTGGGCGTTTAAACTAGGCAAAATTGAGCCCGTATTCCCATCGATACGGACCTCGATTTTTCTTTGTAAGGTATCCCCTACGTTTGCTTTTTTGGTCCCTGGTTCTAAAACCTGACTGAGTATTACGGCTTGCGCTGGAAGCCAAGGCGCCTCTTCAGGGTATACCCCAGGTACAGGCATGACCTTTACTTGGAGGCTGGCTGTGCTCACGCGAACGCCCTTACGGGAAACTCTTCCGCGCTCAATTAATCGTACGCTGGCAGTGATGTCTATCGCAGGGATTTTGAGCTTCCCGCTCATTTCAGGGAAAATAGCAAACCGTTGTTCAACGACGCCATATTTCTTTCCGTTTCTCTCCGTGGTGCCAGATCTTGTCTCTCCCAATACTAAAACCAGAGCATTAGCTATTTTTGGAGGACCCGGTATTTCGTTATAGAGTTGAACCCCGTTGGAGTAGACGAGTCGCCGCGTAAATAGTAATTGTTCTTGTACGTAAACGCTTTCCTTCGATGTTTCTACCTCAAAGAAAACTAGCTGATCGATTTCGTTCCTCAGTGATTGGCTAATGGGTGTCACTTGCAATGTGAGTGGCAGTGAACTCTCATTTCCTATTGTTAAGCTTGGGATGGTTAAAATGCCGGCTACTCTAGGTTTTAAGGTGATCTGATAGTCGACCCAGCTTTGTTCGTTGCCATTGATGTACTGATATTGGCTACTGGTGTTTGTATTTAATACCTGAAAATCTTTCTCTAGTTCAGAAAGATCAAGTTCTTCCACCGACCTAGTACCATTAGCTCTTATTGTGAGCTGAACTGATTCCAATTCATCGATATTCGATCTGGACAGGCGTGTTGAAAGCTCGGCGTTGCTTATTTCGCTCCAGATTAAAAGGCTCAGTAGTAGAAGTATTTTTCTTACCATACTTTGTCGCCCTGTCGATTTTCATACTCCCCTCGACGTAAACGTTGTTTTGTTTCATGTTGGAATTTACGTCGTATCAAGCCGCCTGGATCATCAGGAACCCTGCGTAGCCATTGAGCCAGTGCTTGTTTTTTCTCATCTCTTGTTGATTCATCATCTTCTTGTTGTTGGGGTTCGGTTCCTTGTTCTGAGCTTTTGTTTTCTGCTTCTTTCTGTTCCTCTTTCGATTGATTTTCATCTCCCGATTGGTTTTCCTCTTGGTTTTTCTCTTGCTGCTCATCACTCGAAGAGCTTTGTGAGTCATTAGACGATTCGCTCTGCTGATCTTGCTGGTTTTGACCATCCTGATCATTGGATTGCTGTTTTTCTTCTAGCAGCTTTTCTACCAGTGCTTTGTTAAAAAGCGTGTCGGGATCGTTTGGTTGTGAAATGAGGGCCTGTTCATAACTGGCGATAGACTCTTCATATTGTCCGATCCTGGCTAACGCATTTCCCTGATTGTAGAGTCCGTCTGAGGTTTTGTTTTTCCGAAATCCATTGAGTGAGTTTTCGTATTCGCCGCTTCGATAGTTAGCCACACTTTCCCATTGTTCATCCTTGAACAGGGCGGCCGCTTTTTCAGGTTCACCTTGTCGGAGCGCTTTTAGAGCGATTTGGTCATCTCGTAACCAAATCGATTCCCAAAAATTTGTCAAAGAGGAGGCTTGAATCGATCCAGTAGGTATCACCAAGCACAAGGCTAGAGATACAAAAACGCCTTTTCTGAAACCGGCAAGAAGCAAAGGCAGGAGAATGATTGCTGCCCAGTATCCTTGATCTATCCAGGTGTCGAATTTGCGCTCAACCTCGATACTTTTGTCCTCACTAGGCAACTTTGTTGAAAGTAAATAATTGATATCCTGGTTTCCGAGGTTAACGGTCTGATAATAACCATAAGAGATGTCGGCTACCTGTTGAAGCCGTTCCTCATCTAACAACGCGACGACACGATTTCCTTCCTGTGTTTGTAAGAACCGACCCGGCTGGCGCAAACGATCTAGGGGAATCGGTGCTCCCTGTGCTGTACCAATACCTAATATAGAAATAGGGAACGAGATATTTCGATGTCTTGTTACACTGCTGATATCGTCTATACCATCGGTGATCAACAGTATCCTTCCCTGCAGGATGCCCGCATTTTCAAAGAGTTCGGAAGCTATTTCTAACGCGTGATTTGGATTGCTTCCAAACACGGGCATCATTTCAGGGCTTAGTGAGAACAGTAGGTTTTCAATGGTTTTTGTATCATCTGTTAGAGGTACTACTGCATGGCCATCTCCAGCGTAGGCGACCAGCGCCGTCACGCCCTCTTTCCGAGCCCTTAATATGTCTGCAATTTTTTGGCGGGCTCGTTCAACCCGAGATGGCTTTACATCATCCGCAAACATGGAAAGAGATAGATCAAGCAATATGATCAACGTATCTTGTTTCTGTTCGACTTCCTGGGGCAGCTTCTGCCAGGCGGGGCCTGATAGGCCTATTGTGACGAGTATCAAGGCTCCAACGACTAAACTTGAGAACCAACGTTTTGTCTTGGAAACACCTTCTTCCAGTAAGACTTTTAACAAATCTCCTGATATCGCTGAGGTCCATTTGCTTTGGCCTGAATTTCTCCTTGACCACAAAATTGCTATTGCAACGACTGGTAATAGAGCAAGTAGCCACCAGGGTCTGATTAGGTGGAAATATTCAAGCATTTGAAGGTCTCAGCGCATCGATTAAGAGGAGGGAAAGAAAGAGACACAGAGAAATACCCAATGGCCAATAATACAACACTTGAAAAGGTCTATAAGTTTCAGGTTCTTGTTCGATAGGTTCGAGTTTGTCTATAAGTTCATAGATTTGAGCAAGTGTATTTGTGTCCTTAGCTCGAAAGTATCTGCCTTGTGTTGCTTCAGCTATTTTTAGAAGAGTTTCTTCGTCTAAATCAGCTGATGGGTTTGTTGTTCGACCTGCAAGAGAACCGAACAGACTGGGAACTCTCATCTCCTCGGCGCCAACACCTATCGTATAGATTTTAATTCCATCTACGCTGGCCAACTCCGCTGCTTTAATGGGCGGTATCTCTCCTACGTTATTTGCCCCGTCGGTAAGTAATATGACGATTTTTTCTTCGTTTTGCCTTTCCCTAAGACGCTTAACTGTCAGGCCGATGGCATCGCCGATGGCTGTTTTTCCTCCAGCTATGCCCACAGGAGCCTCGATCATAAGTTTTTTGACACTCTTTAAGTCAAAGGTTAGCGGTGCTTGTACATAGGCGTTAGTGCCGAAGAGAACAAGACCGACTCGGTCGCCTTTCCTGGCATCCAGGAACTGGCTTATGACAGCTTTTACAACCGACAAGCGGTCTACGTAATCGTCGTTGACCTGCATATCTTCGGTAGCCATGCTCCCGGAGATATCGATGGCAAGCATAAGGTCCCTGCCCGTTGTTGGCAGACTCACCATTTCTCCCACCCATTGAGGCCGGGCAACTGCCGCAATCACCAGGATCCAGGCCAGCCATAAAATTATGAGTTTCATTGTGCTGAGAGTTGCGCTGAAGCTCTCTTCGGTGGACAGTTCATTGAAGCCGTCCAATGTGGGTACGGTGAGAGCTGGCTGCTTCTTCCTACTCGCTTTTATCAACCACCTGACCAGAATTGGAGTTGGGACCAGAAGAAAGGCTAAGGGCCATAACCATTCAATCATGGCCTAATACTCTTAAGTAGTTGCTCTAGCGCAAGATAAAGTTTGTCACAGTTTACCTTGAAATCTCGGGTAAACCGCTCATTGCCTAATACTTTGCCATCGCCCTCGCTAAAACTGTTTGATCCCGAGATTGAATCCAACTCAGAGAGCCATTGTGCACCTGATAGCCTTGAGTATTTGGCTTTTCCTAATCCCGGCACCAGTACTCTTTTGACTAACTCATTTGATAAATGAACAAAGTCTTCATCGGATAGGTCTCCTTGCTTTTGCGAGGCGTAGAGTTCTCTCAGCAGGTTTTTGCCATGACGAATTGGCCGCATTGCGAGGGAAAATTTCACTAATCTGTAGATTGTCCAAGCTGTCAAAATGACTAAGGCTAACATTAAGATCCACCAGCCTATTGCGGGTGGCCACCAGGATGGATCTGGAGGTAAATGTAGAGGTTTGAGTTGTTGTAAAGGGTCACTCTGCATTAGTAAAGCCTTACTAAATCCAAATTCTCTTCGCCGGTTTCAATTTTTTTATATCTGACCCCCTGTTGGGCGCATATGTCGGCAATCTGATTACAGCGCTGGTCAAATCGGCTTTGATAGTCTTGTAGCGTCCTTTTGTTCCCAGTGAAGAACTGAACCCTAGTGGTTCCGTCAGTCACGGAATAATAGCCACTCTGCGGTAATTTACTCTCGAGTGGGTCCGTAATATGTATACATGAAACGAGGTTGGAGCGGGATATTCGAGAAATCACCTCTTGCCAGTTTGATAATTCTCCTCTGAAATCAGAGATTAAGTAGATTCTGTATCGGTTTCTTGATAGCCGATTGAGGTTGATCAGGCCTTCTAAAAAGCTATCTTCTTTATTTTTTGAATTTCTATTTAGAGCCTGATTAGAAAGTGAAATGCTGTTTAAAAGTTTAGCTACAGCCTTCTGACTTCTGCGAGGTCTGTGTAATTGGCAATCCGTATTAGACTTGACGAGACCTCCGACACGGTCGCCCAAATTGAGTGTTTGCCAAGCAATACGTGCTGCGACTTCTGCTGCAGCTACAGATTTCAATCGAGCCACTGAGCCAAAGAACATGTTCTGAGTTTGATCTACGGCGACGATGGTAGGGTGCTCTCGCTCTTCCTGGAAAATTTTGGTGTGTGGCTTGTTCTTCCGCGCTGTCACTCTCCAGTCTATTGATTTAATGTCATCGCCAACCTGGTAAGCTCTGACTTCGGAGAATTCAATACCTCGCCCATTGTACTTGGATAGTTTTATTCCGCTTTGGTTTCCGGTCTTCTGAGCGGAAGTCTCTTCTAGGAAGCTAGAAAACCGATGTCTGAGGGAGAGCAGATCATTGAGCGACACGTAGGCGCCTCTGAGAGTCTTCTGGATCGATTGTTCTTCTGTCATAGCATTAAGAAGTTAAGGGACTGGCACCTGCTCAATCAATGTATCAATTAAATTATCGCTTGTTACATTTTGGGCTTCCGCTTCAAAACTGAGCACCAGCCGATGTCTTAGAACGTCATGAGCGACGTTTTGTATGTCTTCTGGGGCAACGTAATCCCTGCCATCCAGCCATGCCAGTGCTCGGGCACAAATGTCTAGTGAAATTGTGCCCCTTGGGCTAGCGCCATAATCCAACCATTGCTTTAGGTCAGAGTCTGTATCTCTAGTCGCGGCGATGAGTTGAACAATATATTGCTCGATGGTTTCAGACATATGAAGCTTTAGGACAGACTGTCTGGCGCTGCTAACGAGACTGCTTTTAAGTGGTTTAATTGGTTCATCAGTATGCTCTGCTTGTCTTTCGTTTCTCACCAGGTTCAGGATTTTTAGTTCAGATTCAGAATCTGGATAATCAACGAGTAAGTGCATCAGAAACCGATCGAGCTGGGCCTCTGGTAGGGTGTAGGTTCCTTCTTGCTCAATTGGGTTTTGGGTAGCCATAACCAGGAAGAGTTCAGGCAAATCGAACGTTTCACGGCCGATACTGACTTGTCCTTCTGACATGGCCTCAAGAAGCGCTGACTGAACTTTGGCTGGAGCTCGATTTATTTCGTCTGCGAGGATCAGATTGTGAAAAATCGGTCCTTGTTGAAAACTGAAGGAGCCATCTTCGGGACGATAGATCTCGCTACCAGTGATGTCACTTGGCAATAGGTCGGGTGTGAACTGAATTCGTTGAAAATCTCCCTCTACCCGATCGGCTAGTTCTTTGATTGCTCGAGTCTTGGCGAGGCCTGGAGCTCCTTCTACAATGAGGTGTCCTCCACAAACTAGTGCGATCACCAGTCTTTGTATCAGTCTCTCTTGACCAATGATTTTCAGTCCTAGATTTTTTATCGTCTCGGTTATTGAGTCAAAAACGGCTTGGTCCTGCATATTTCTTCGATAACCTATGTTTTCGGGTGAGCCGGTATTGTATCTTCGTTCGCGTTTACGTCTATAGTAGTGAGTGTTGATTCGAATATTAGAACCAATTTGCGTTCTAGAATTATTTTTTTGCAATCAAGGAAAGTCATGTTCAGACAGATTGAAAAGTTGTTGTTTCTTCTGCCTCCCGAAGCTTCTCATAACCTGGCGATAACGTCTTTAAAATCGTTCGGCTCTTTACCAGGTACTATAAAGCCCATACCGGGCACCAAAATAGAAGTATTGGGTTTGCGCTTTCAAAATCGTTTAGGCCTCGCTGCCGGGTTCGATAAGGATGCACAAGCTGTTGAGGGATTGGCAAAACTAGGTTTTGGTTTTATTGAAGTGGGAACGGTTACACCTCGGCCCCAGCCGGGAAATCCGAAACCAAGGCTGTTTAGGTATCCTGACCATGAAGCGGTAATTAATCGAATGGGATTCAACAACCTCGGTATGGATGCCATGGTGGATAAGTTAGATGGCATAAGAGCGCGCGATAGACTTAAGGGTACTATTGTGGGTGTGAATATAGGTAAGAATAAGGATACGCCCATAGAAAGAGCGGTAGATGACTACCTGACAGGTATAGAACGGTTTAACAGCCTCGCGGATTATTTAACCTTGAATATCTCCTCTCCGAATACGCCTGGATTAAGGTCTATGCAAACGGGAGATCAACTAGAGCGAATGCTCGATTCAGTAAAGAATGCTCAAAGTCTGCAAAAAAACTATGTACCCCTTCTTGTGAAGGTGGCTCCTGACTTGAATTTAGATAATGCTGAGTACATGTGTGAAAAAATCAAGGAATACGAATTAGATGGGGTGATCGCTACAAATACTACTTTGGATCGACCTGCAAATTTGGTGCAAAACGAAGAAGGCGGATTAAGTGGACTACCTCTGTTTGAAAAAAGCTTAGAAATCTTGAAATTGTTTCGGAGCCATTT
>CAJWGQ010000008.1 GCA_913041025.1 uncultured Gammaproteobacteria bacterium
CACCCCTACCAAGGGACGCTCGATTTTCTCGAAAGAGAACTACAAAAGCTGCCTAGCGATATCGAACTAGTCTTCGCAAGCCAATTACCAACTATTGATCAAGCAGTTGTTGTCCTTCCTTAAAATTTAATTTCCCTTCGTAAATGGCTCTTCCCGTAATTACTCCTAGTAAGAGATTGTAGTCATCTTTAAATACGTTTTTCAGGCCCTCAAGATCACTTAGCTCATGTATCCCGCCAGAAGCGATCGTTGGTATTCCACTTTTTTTAGCGACTTCCAGAGTCGATTTACCATTTACGCCACTCATCATCCCGTCCCGCTCGATATCTGTATAGACTATCCCTGCTAGCGGCAAATCCTTTACAGCGAAGGCCACATCAACAGCTAACTCCTTTTCAATACTAGCCCACCCATGAGTCGCCACTCGACCTTGCCGAGCATCTAAACCTAGAACGATTTGATTGGGGAAGGATGAAGCCATCTCAATAAGAAAATCTTTATTTTCAAGCGCTTTCGTACCCAGAACGAGAGTTGAAATGCCCATCGAGACATAAGTTTCTATATGTTCTCGTGTCCTGATACCTCCTCCCACCTGAACAGGAATCTCTTGCATTTCTTCGACAATATTTTGTATCAGTTCCCGGTTTTCAGGATGTCCCGAAAAAGCGCCATTCAAGTCAACCACGTGCAGTCTGCGACAGCCCTCTTGCTTCCAGTGTCTAGCCATTGCCACGGGGTCTTCAGAGTAGATCGTGCTCTGGTTCATATCACCTTGTTTTAGTCGGACACACTGACCATCCTTGAGATCAATTGCCGGTATCAAAATCACTATAAAGTACCCTTGGTGGAAGGTATGTGCCCTATGCTTTTCTCATCCACCGACAACGCCATTCTCAAGGCTCGTCCAAACCCCTTAAACAAGGTTTCGGCTTGGTGATGAGCATTAGCGCCTTTCAGATTGTCCAGATGTAGTGTTAGCATCCCGTGGTTGACCAATCCCTGAAAAAATTCCCTCAGTAGATCAAGATCAAAATCACCAACCCTGGATCTAACGTACTCAACTTCGTAAAAGAGACCTGGGCGTCCCGAAAGATCAACAACCACTCTAGACAAAGCTTCGTCCAAGGGTACATAGGCGTGTCCATAACGATATATTCCGGATTTATCACCAGTCGCTTTTGCTAGGGCCTGTCCAAACACTATGCCCACGTCTTCTACCGTGTGGTGAGCATCGACTTCAATATCTCCCTGAGCAACAATCTCTAAATCTAACATTCCGTGCTTAGAGATTTGGGTCAGCATATGTTCAAAAAAAGGGATGCCAGTTTCTATCTTAGAAACCCCGGCGCCATCTAAATCTAACTTTAATTTAATTTGTGTCTCGGAGGTGTCTCTCTCGATGCTCGCTGTTCTATTTGATTGGGTCATCGCCAATGGTGCCCTATTAAGAATTGAGGTTACTCGAGAAAACATCTCGAACGCATAGTTTACAGAAGATCCATCAAACTGCCATGAGGCAGGAATTTATTGCTAGTGTTCTCTTTAATCCATCGGCCCGTCTCCTTGTTAAACTGACCTCGATTTTTTAATTCCCTTACAAAAAGAATCACTGGAGATTTATCTTCTGCAATCCATTGGGGATATTGCGACTCTCCCAAAGTAAACAGGCAGATTAAAGTCTCAAGTGTTGCCGATTCCAATGTTGTTGCTTTCTTTGCCCAATCTTTATGCTTAACTAAAGTTGAATAACGCTGCTGCTCTGCGCTAGATAGATCCACTTTGTTATCTTTGACCAAGGCGCACAGACCACGGATTAGTTCCTCACTCAAATCCTCGTCAATACTGGTAGGATCAAACTCTCCGACACTCATTCAACCTCCTCTCAAACTCATTGCTTATTAAGTCGTTGCGATGGATTCTGTTAAAATAACCGAAATTAAGTTTCAGGGTAATATTGAATCTTGGACTGGTTTGCAAGCCAACTTATTAAGTGGCATGAAATCCATGGAAGGAAAAATCTTCCTTGGCAAATGGATATCACGCCATATCGCGTGTGGCTTTCGGAAATCATGCTACAACAAACTCAAGTAAGCACCGTGATTCCTTACTTTGAAAAGTTCCTGAATAGGTTTCCAAACATCGAAGAACTGGCTAAATCAGACGTAAACGAGGTTCTAGGCTTGTGGTCGGGATTAGGCTATTACGCAAGGGCGAGGAACATTCACAAAACGGCAAGGATAATCGTTTCTGAGTTCGGCTCTATTTTTCCGAACAACTTAGATCTTCTTGTTCAACTGCCTGGTATTGGCAGATCAACAGCAGGAGCCCTATTGTCCATAGCAATGAACATTCCCGCGCCCATATTAGATGGCAATGTAAAGAGAGTGCTAACAAGGTTCCACAAAATTAAAGGATATCCAGAAAAAGCCGAAATCAAAAACAGGTTATGGGAAGTAGCAGAGAGCCACACCCCAGATACAAAGTTTCAAATATATACACAAGCAATAATGGATTTAGGCGCCACACTCTGTTCTCGCAGTGCGCCCAAGTGTGACACCTGTCCGATAAGCTCCAAATGCGGGGCCTTTAAAGAGGACGACGTGGGAACTTACCCCGGAAAGAAGCCAAAAAAACCCAAGCCGATCAGATCCGCCCGTTTCTTTGTTATTTACGATTGTAATGGCGGGGTTTTAATCGAACAGCGAGAGGGAAGGGGAGTTTGGCAAGGTCTTTGGGGGGCCATTCAGCGATCAACGGAGACGCCGCCTAAAGAGATTTTCTCAGAATTTGAAATCAGCCCAAAAGACATTATGTCGTTAGAGTTTGGAAAGAGTTTTCGGCACACTTTCAGCCATTATCACCTCGACATTGAGCCAATCTTCGTTTCACTGAAACAAGAAGTTCGTAGTACGAATAGCAAATCGATGGTTTGGACTTCGCTTCAAAACTTACTTAATAAACAAGGATTAGGCATATCAAAGGCGGATCAAGTAGTATTCGAGTCTTTAATCAACTCAACAAAGCAATGAATAGTCGGACCGTAACTTGCTTGAAATACCAACAACAGCTCAAGGGCTTAGACAAACCACCATTCCCTGGAAGTGAAGGAGATGAGATTTATAATCAGATTTCAGAAAAAGCCTGGGAAGAGTGGCTCACTTTTCAAACCATGTTGATTAATGAAAAACAGCTTTCCCTTGTAGACCCAAACGTGCGCAAATACTTAAGAGCGCAGATGTGGCGTTTTTTTAAAAATCAAGAAGTAGATTCGATTGAAGGCTTCAAACCAGAATCCTGATCCTAAGTTTTTTTATCGGTCTCACTGGCTACTACCGAGTTAGTGAGGCAAAATACTCTCGGGGCCAGATAGCTCAGTCGGTAGAGCAGTGGACTGAAAATCCTCGTGTCGGCAGTTCGATTCTGCCTCTGGCCACCATTCTTACCACCAACCTTAATCTACCTTTAATAATGAGGCGGAACTTCGTCCTCCGGTAAAGCCTGAGGAAGGTTTTCTCTATAACTTTTTACTACCGCTTTGAGCGTCCTATCCATGTCTTTGAGTTTTTCTTGTTGTACAAACAACTCGTCGCTTAGCGATGAAATAGCCTGCTCCTGAAAGGTCAAAACAGTCTCTAATTCGCTGACTCGGTCTTCTAGAGCATCCTTCTCCATAGGGCAATTCTCCAAATTTGTGTAGAGTGTTTTTTAACTCGATTCTTGAGTTGCCAAACCATTTGTACTGATGCAAAGATCAGATTCAAGAATCTGAATATTCGGGTTACTCAGTTAGTCTCGAAAACCGATTCTCAGTTGCGAATTTCGAGAGCCACTATGTTAATGTTGCTCAAACATAAAAAACACTCAATTTCACTAATAAAAAAATCAGGGGTAGGGAAAAACATGAAGGTTAGCATCACTTATTGCGTTCAGTGAAACTATGAACCAATGGCAGTCAGTTTGGCTGAAAAATTAACAGCTTCCTTAAGTCTGGAAACAGATTTAATCAAAGGTAGCAATGGAGTTTTTGATGTTGAACTGTCAGGAAAACTCATTTATTCAAAAAGCGATACGGGTGAATTTCCAAACGAAGATTCTCTAATTCAGAAAATCAGATCAGATCATTCAATGGGATAGCGCCAGGGGGGTTCGGGCTGGATTGAGTCTTCATCAATTACCCATAAAGGCATCGCTATCTGATCTCCCATTTGTTTAAAGCTCACCTTTACTCTCGTGCCAATACCAACCCGCTTTACCGTCTCACTGGTAGCCAGACTCCCATCAACTTCCGCAAGATTACCTTGTAATCTAAGACCATCGTATTGATTCGGAATATCTTTCTGTTCATCCAGTTCTACTAGCAGCAGGTGGTAAGGTACGTGTGATCTAAATGCTCCTTGTATCGCGTGATGAACCTCGCCATATGAGTAAACTGTCCCTCTCCCACTCACTGGACTCCATTGCACCCGCTCAGAGGCACAAAAAGGACATGCGGAAGTAGGTGGCAACCTCTTTAACCGACAGTCGAGACACTCTTGAACCCTAAGCTCATTCTGTCCGCAGTATCGGTAAAATGCCTGATTGTCTTTGTCTAGATCATCAATCAGTACAGGCATTCCAAGATACTCACCACTTAGACCCATAACTAAGTGCCCCTTGCCATTACCATCGCTGAACCCATCCCTGGGGTGCCCCAACCCAAGTTAGCAGTAAGCTCAACGTCCTTGACCTGTCGACAACCTCCTTCACTGTAATCATAACTATGCTGCACGACACCATTGGCATCTCTTGGACAATAATCATCGACGTCGTGACGCAGTTGCCTTACGTTCTCGATAACCATGTTAATCCCATGGGTATAGCCCTCACACAAATGCCCTCCGCTAGTATTGTTAGGCCGCTCACCTCCCAATCGGATGACACCAGAACTCACGTAATCGCCACCTTCTCCTTTTTTACAAAAACCATAATCCTCCAACTGCAACATGGTGGTAAACGTAAAAGCGTCATACGAGCCAGTTACATCAATATCCTCAGGGCCCACACCGGCATTTGGCCACAATAAATCTTTCGCATAATGACCGGCTACGGTTGAGATGGGTCCTGACTGATAATGCATGTCAGATCTAGGCTTCATACAGCGCCCAACCACAGCCTGGATAACAGCTGGTACATGTTTACAGTCCTTAGCTCTATCAGTGCTGGTCACCACGATCGCCGTGCCATTGTCGGTTTCAACGCAACAATCGAGTAAATGCAAAGGTTTCACGATCATCCTGCTCGCAAGCACATCATCTACGCTGACCCGGTTTTTATAAAAGGCCTTAGGGTTATTTGACGCATGTTCCGAATGGATACTTTTTACACTTGCGACTTGTTCCGGGGTGGTACCGTAATCATACATGTGCCGCATAAACGTGTGACAAAACATTTGTCCGGCACTCATTAAACCGATTCCCCGGGTAAATAAACCATCACCCGATATTGACGATTGCCCGCCGCGACCAGTACCACCTATCCTGACCTGGCTAAAACCATTCATTGCGCGATAAATAACAACGGTCTTACACATACCCGCCTCGATCACCCCGATCGCGATACCCACCAAAGCCTCAATGCTGGAGCCTCCACCGTAAACGTCCATATGGAAATTAAGCCGCATGCCTAAATCGCCCGCTATCGTTGGAGATGGCGTAGAGTCATTAAAGCTATACGAGAGCATACCGTCGACGTCAGACATAGCCAGCCCCGAATCCTCAACAGCAGCACGTACCGCCCTCGTACCAAGCACTCGGGTAGTTACTCCAGAGCCTCTGGTATAATCGGTTTCGCCGACTCCGACAATTGAGTACTTACCTCTCAGGTATTTTTCCGTTGAAGAATTTATCTCTTGCACCATCTACTTTCCTTCGAAAAAAAATCTGTTCGAAAACAGAAGTTACCCGTCGTACAGCTTATCCATTGCCTATTAAGATATTAGGAAATGACAAAACCCTCGTAATGATTTTTAACAATCGCATCACACCTGGATTTGTATTGGGGAAATCCTCCCACATAGGGCATAAATATCCTCGGCTTGCCAGGAATATTGGCTCCGAGGTACCACGAATTACAACTTGGCGCCGTATACATAGTCCCCTCCGCAACCTGATTGACATGGGCAATCCAATCCTGCTCGGCCGCACATGTAGGCTCAATTGAAGAAAATCCATTAGCATCCAAATACCCGATACAGTCTGCAATCCAGTCAATATGCTGCTCGATCGCGACTAACATGTTACAGAGAACTGAAGGACTACCTGGGCCAGTCACGGTAAATAAATTAGGGAAACCGGCGATCTGCAGTCCCAGATAAGCTTCCGGCCCAAATTGCCACTTTTCTTTGAGGGTTTTGCCTTGTCTACCAATAATATTCGATTTAAGAAGAGCACCCGTCATCGCATCAAACCCCGTCGCGTAAATTATGACGTCCAACGATTGCTCAGAATCTCCGGTCACGATGCCCTTGGGCGAAATTCTCTCTATAGGCGTTTTTTCTAAATCGATCAATGTCACATCCGAACGATTAAAGGTCTCGTAATAGTCTCTATCTAAGACCTGCCTTTTGCAACCCAGACCATAATCTTTAGGCAAAAGGCTACTGGCAACAGCCTCTTTCTTTACTATGCTAGAGATTTCTTCTCTAAATAATTGATTGGCAATCTCATTAGCTCGCATATCGGAGTAAACATCAGTAAATGATAAAAGAACTCCTAGTCCTTGTTCTTTTATCATCTGCTTAAGCGTCTCTTCGTTGAGCTCAAGAATTTTTGACGGTCTCGCCGTTTGTTTCTCCTTAGAAACAGCCCGCTTCACGCTCTCAGTTAACCTGAAATTAGAGACGCCACCAAAATTAAGCTGCTGCAGCTCTCTAATTTGCCGGTAATTCTTTCTGAATTCTGCCTGGACCTCCTCCCGCATTGCCTTGCGATTTGCAGGAACCGTATATACCGGTGATCTCTGGTATACAAAAAGATGCTCTGACTGCTTGGCCAACTCAGGAATCGCTTGTACACCAGAACTCCCGGTGCCAATCACTCCCACCTGTTTTTTCGATAGGTCTACAGCCTCCTTGGGCCACCTGCCTGTATGTAAAACCTGTCCTTCAAAACTATCGGCCCCCTCTAATGAAGGTGTATTCGGCACAGAAAGGCAACCAGTAGCCATGACACAATATTTAGCGCGGCATCGGGTTTCTTGATCAATAGCTATTTCCCACAAACCCTCTTCTTCTACAAAACGCACCTCGGTTACCCGAGAGTTGAACTCGATGTCTTCTCTCAGTCCAAACCGATCCGCTACATGGTTTGCGTATTTCAAAATATCCGGTTGTGCAGAAAAGACTTCCGGCCAGTCCCACTCTTGCTCAAGCTCATCTGAGAAGCCAAAAGAATATTCAATACTGGGTACATCGCATCTTGCGCCAGGGTAACGATTCCAATACCAAGTCCCCCCGACATCAGTCCCCGCTTCGAATACCCTTACCCGAAGTCCTTTCTCGCGAAACTTGTGCAAACCATACATGCCAGCAAAGCCCGCTCCTACAATAACTAAGTCAAATTTTTCCATTTCCTGGACAGCTCCTACGAGGCAGAGCCTAATTGGACAAGCTCCTCAATAGCATCACCGTTTTCAAATCGCTCGATCAGCTTTTCTGGGTCGAAATTGACTCCAACGGGATTTTCAGCAAAGGACTCTCCTCTGATATAAGCGTTTAATTCTTCCTTGGTTTCAAAATTTTCAACTTGAAATTCTACGCGTATGCCGTCGGGATCCTCATAATATAACGATGTTGTTAGCCCGTGGTTGATCGGCCACACCGGCAAAATCCCCTCATTCTTCAATCGCTTATACAACACCAACAAGTCCTCTAACGAGTCCAGGGTATAGGCTACATGGTCCACTCCGGGTGCGCCTTTGGGTAGATCATCCTTGTTTTGAGCTTGCACAATGGCCAGTCGATGATGTTCATCATCGTAAGTCAAAAAGACCAACATCGGGTTTTTATGCTGAACGTCAAGCCCTAGGACGGTTTTGTACCAAGCGACCGATTTATCCAGATCTTTTGCTCGAAGAACAAAATGAGCAAATTTCGCTAGTTTGACTTCTTTTTTTTCATCTACTTTTCTAGACATAGTCCCCCCTTCACGCTCTTCCATCTTAGTTTGAAACGTGCAGACTGGCTAGCACGGTAGTCACCATTTATTCCTTTGAGTTGGTATGCTAAGCCAACCTAAAAACCAGACACAATTCCATGCGATCTCCTCTCTCAGTTGCCATCCCAAGCCGAGACATCCTGGGCGAAAGTCCCTGGTGGTGTCACAAAGAGCAAGTCTTATGGCGGGTGGATATCTTAAGCAAGTACGTTTTCAAATGGGACTACAACACTGGCACCCAGAACACATGGCGACTTAAAGATAAGGTTGGCTGTTTTGTTAAAACTCACCACACGGACGTCGGGCTTGTAGCCCTGTCTGATGGAGTGCACTTACTACATCTCAAGGAAAATCGAACTGAACACCTCGCTCCCCTAGAGGAGTCCCAAACAAACAATCTATTCAACGACGGCAAATGCGACAGGGCCGGAAATTTCTGGTTCGGGAGCAAGCACAAAGAGGATAAAGAGCCCACGGGTAGCCTTTACCGACTGGACAACTATGGAAAAGTGATAAAACTGCTTGATGGCATCATGACTTCGAATGGAATCGGTTGGAGCCCCGACAACACCACAATTTATTACACCGACTCAGGGAAAAAGACGATTTACTCATTTGAGTTTGACGGAAAAAAAATAACCAACCAACAAATCTTCGCAGAGGACACCGAATGCGCTCCCGACGGATTAACCGTAGATTCTGAGGGCGGAGTTTGGAGTGCAAAATGGGACGGCAGCCGGGTTGTTCGATATACCCCAGATAAGAGAGTAGATATAACCATCGATCTGCCAGTCAGCAGACCAACCAGCTTGACTTTCGGCGGCCCCAAATTGTCAAAACTATTCATCACGAGCGCCAGTCACGATCGGGCAAAGGAGCCCATGGCCGGCCATGTATTTGTCTATGACTCTCCTATCAAAGGAATTGCAGAGGTTCCGTATTTTTATGACGGCATCTTCAGAAACTCCGAAGGCTCTTTAGACATCTTGTCGTAAGCTTTCACCAAAACTCTGACGCCGCTTTCTTGAGTTACCCAAAGTAAAAGGCGTTACTCACCTTGAAGCCTAGTAACGTGGTGTTACGATAATTATTAGTCTTAGTGAAGGAGAAGAGGGTGGCTACTTATATCGATTTATCTGTGCACATAGAAAATAATGAACACACTGATCACCCTGGCGGCAGTCCGAAGGTTAATTACCTCACTCACCATCAAACGGCTGGTGGGTTATCTCACTTTTTCCCGGGCCTTAAACCTGAGGAGCTACCGGATGGCGAAGGCTGGGCCGTAGAAAGTATCAACCTCTCAACGCACAACGGCACCCACATGGACGCGCCATGGCATTTTCACTCCACTACAAACTATGGAAAGGAGCGGGCACCTACAATTGATGAAACTCCTCTAGAATACTGCTTGAAACCTGGCGTGAAGCTGGATTTTAGACATTTTGAAGATGGTTACTTAGTGACTGCAGATGATATCGAAAAAGAGCTCACAAGAATCGAGCATGAGCTTGAGCCCCTCGATATTGTGGTCGTCAACACCCGGGCAGGCGGAATCTTCGGCGAGCCTGGTTACGTTGACGCCGGCTGTGGAATGGGGCGTGAAGCTACCATGTATTTAACAGAGCGTGGCGTCAGAGTGGTTGGTACCGACGGCTGGTCATGGGATGCACCTTTCAACCACACAGCCAAGAAGTGGGCAAAAAATCGTGACCCGAGCTTGATATGGGAAGGTCATAAAGCAGGAAGAGAAATACCCTATTGGCAAATGGAAAAATTGCACAATCTTGAATCGCTCCCAGACCACGGCTTTATGATTTCTTGCTTCCCAGTAAAAATCAAAAACGCCTCTGCTGGATGGACCCGCTGCGTAGCGATCATTGAATGACTTTCTGTCTGTGATCTTTCCATTAAAGTATCGCCAATCTCTTACGCTAGGAGAAATGCGCCAAAACCAGCTTAGTTCGTAATCAGCATCTGTTTGGGAGCAAAATTCAGCGAGCCAAGTGTCGTTTAACTCCGCGCCATTCCAGTAAGCTGTCGCACAATGCCTCAGGATAAATTCGCAGATTCTGCTCAGGGCGTCTCGCGGATACACATCGAAAATACACCATAAACCTCGGTTCGACGCCGAAAACCCGTGTCGCGGAGTGAGGTGTCAGCGAATGAACAATCACGGCGTCACCAGCTTTCAACTTCAGCAAGTCGGGTTTTGGCCATAGTTCTCCATCGGCTGATCGAGCAGCTTGTTTGGCATACAAATTTCTGACCGCTCTCGGATAGTGAACCAGCCCTCTCCCATTGGGTGCCTTACGATTTTCTCTTTCCCAACCGGGCCCGTCAGGACCAAGAGGGCCACCTTTTTCCAATTGATCACTAAAAAAACGCTCCATATGTCGGTGTCCACCCTTCAGCACGCCGAGGTTTCCCGAGCCGAGGCTGGTCTGGTCCGACAACGCGACGCCCACCAAAGCCGTAAAATTCATAATGTTTGCGTTGAATTCAGGATTCGTTTTGTTCACTCCATTGGTGCTCTTGCTTGCATTCCAGGACTTGAGCTTTTCACCCCGCAAACGCTTCCCAACCCTAGGCACCGCGATACCCCCGTTCCAAAGGCCATCCAAATGACCTGTCCAGCCATAGTGCGGGGTGTCTTTATCTAAATAACCATACTCGTTGGTGGAATCACCGGTGTCAGCGGGGAAAAGGGTTGCTAATTGAGCAGCCCGTATCGGAAGCACCCTAGAACCCAACGCTTTTTCAAGGACTTTTTTCAGTTCGGTTTTATTGAACAGATCAATAAAAATCTCTCCCTCACTGGCACTAAATAAAGACCACGCAGTTTCGCCCAATTTCTCCAGCTTTCCGGACCTTACGCTGGGTCCTATTTGATTAATCGTAGAGCCCATACGCAGAAACATTTCTCTTCTCGCAGCGAAAACTTTTTCGGGTGGGATCACGCCAGGAATCTTGAGGTAACCCTGTCTATAAAAGCGTCTCGACTGGCCAACGTCCATTAATTTCTCCTCAGAAAAGATAAGCGCACGAGCAAAAATGCAGCAGCCAGAACAAGCATGATAATAACTAGCGGGACAATCCACAAAATAGGTCGGTTTTTCATACCGTTTAACATCACTTGTTGCCCCTGGTTATAACCCTCAGGCACTGCCAACACACCGTGTACTTTCTCCCAAGAACCGTATTCGGCTCTCATTCGAGCAAGAAGATCCGGTTGCTCTTCTGACAGATCATGTTGCTCAGATGGGTCTTCAACTAGGTTAAATAACATCCATCGGTCTAATTGATCGTCAGTTCTGTTATAAACCAGTTTGTATGGCCCCATGAATAATGCTTTGTTACCCCCTAGCTCGTATCCCACTACTTCGTCGCTGTTTCTGATATTGTTGGAAGAACCATTAAGTATCGGCATCAGGCTTTTGCCCGATAAGTTTTGAAATTCCTTTGATCCCGCGATCTCCAGGATTGTTGGCACGATGTCGGTCGCCCAGACAAATTCACGGGAAACTCTGCCTGGATCACTCACAAGAGGCTTCCCTTCCACACTGCCTGAAATGACCAGCGGGACTCTCATCCCGCCTTCACTGGAATGAAATTTAAACCAGGAAAGCGGTCCAACAGATGCGCCAGCCCACGATGGGCCGATATTCACGAAACTTCCCCTCTCTCCTATTTTCTCTATGTCGTTATGGTATCCATTGGTTTTCAACCAAGCGGATAACAAAAGTCTCGGAATGAGAGGCGCCGTAGGGTCTACAGCTATCGAACCTTCAGCACCGTTGTCGGACAAAAATAAAAAGACGGTGTTATCCAGCTGACCAACCCGGTCGAGGTAATCGATTAAACGTCCAATTTCAAAGTCCATAGACTCCACCATACCAGCATAAACCTGCATGGCTTTTGTGAAATAATTCTTGTCATTTGCATTTAAATCAGCCCAAGAAGCGGCGGTAGGCGGAAGGTTAATCGGATGCTCCCTATCAAGTATGTTCACCTTTCTAAGTCCTTTAGACCTTTGTTCCGCCAATGCCTCCCACCCATCATGGTACATCCCCTTATAACGATCCCGATATTCAGCTGGCGCTTGGACAGGTATATGCACCGCCAAAAAAGAAACAAAGGCAAAGAAAGGATTGTCTTTGGGTCCCTCGTCTAAGTACTGAATAGTCTTGTCGACAATATAGGAGGACGAGTAATACTCCTCGGGAAGTCTGATTCTCTTACCATCCTCAAACCAGTTGGCCGCACTATAAATGGGTAGGTAAGGCTTTTGCTCCCAGTTATCCGACCCAGTATCCGCCATGGATACGCTGCGGTGAAACCCGCGAGCAAAAGGCAAACGTGCTTCGTCCATTCCTAAATGCCACTTCCCTGCAAAATAATTTCGATAGGATCTGCGCTCTAACATTTCTGCAATAGTCTCAAAATCCGTTGACAAAACGCCTTGATAATTCGGCTCACGAATTTGGCTACCGGGTATCGCTTCAGGAATGTTCGGAACACCGACAAGGTGGCTGTCATAGCCTGTCACCAACATTGCTCGAGTGGGCGCGCAGCTGGCTGCAGTATGGTAGCTAGAGAAACGTAAACCACCATAAGCGAGTCCGTCTAGGTTTGGAGTCGCTATCTCGCTTCCGTACGAGCCCAGATCCGAGAAGCCCAAATCGTCAGCCAGAATTAAAACAATATTTGGTGAGCGTTCTGCCATTGCTATAAGTGGTAACCCAAAGCCATAAATGAGGAGGCATCTAAATATGAGCCTGAATAATCGGAAAGTTAGCATCATCGACCATAAATTCTTGATCCGGTTCAGAACCGTACAAAAGATAGGTCGCCGAGTAAACGCCAGACAATTAAATTGAAAATAACTAGAATGATTCTTCTAACAGAGAGGAACAACCATGAGCATGTCTGACGAACTAGAAGGGAAAGTGTCACTCGTAACCGGTGGATCCGGGGATATTGGCGGCGCGATCGCTAAACGTCTCGGACAGTCAGGCTCTACCGTTGTCATTACTTACGTTGGCGCCGAAGACCTCGCAAATCAAGCCGTTGACGAAATCAACGCCGATGGAGGAAACGCTTCAGCATTACGCCTAGATCAAAGGGACCCCAATGAAATTGAAACGATCATTGGTCGAGTTTCTCAAGATTACGGACGACTGGACATTCTGGTGAACAATGCCGCCTGGAATATTGGTATTCCGTTTCCAAACCTGGACGAGCTGACCGCAGAAATCTGGGATAGAGTGCTAGAAACCAATCTCCGAGCACCTTTTCTCTTAGCAAGAGCTGCCGCCTCAATCTTGAAGGCCGATGGTGGAGGCCACATAGTTAATATCTCTTCAGCAGGTGGTATTTCGCCTGGGTCCAGCAGTATCGCCTATTCCTCCAGTAAAGCTGGTTTGAACCATCTCACTCGCTGCCTCGCTGTGGCAATGTCACCAGAAGTAGCCGTAAACTGCGTGGCCCCTGGTTTAGTTGAAAACACGAGAATGGCAAACCGTTTACCGGATGCTGTATCAAATGCGGCTCGCAAACAGGCCATACTTGGGAAGGTGGGTCAAACTGAAGACATTGCCGAGCAAGTTCTAACGTTCGTCACATCAACCTCGGTAACAGGCCAGACAATCGTTATTGATGGAGGGCTTCCTGGTTCAATGCGTTAGTCACTGATACTTCCTAAAAGTAGGCAAGGCCCTGCGTTTCCACATAAAGAGAATAAATAGATTGGGAAGCCGTTATAAATAAGCGGTTTCGTTTTAAGCCACCGAATGCCAGATTAGAAACCACCTCCGGCAGATGGATAACCCCGATCTTGTCGCCTTCCGGCGAAAAAATAAATACGCCATCGTGTTCTTCACCGCCCCAGCCACTACTAGTCCAGACATTGCCCGTTGTATCAACCCGAAAGCCATCGGACATTGACGCCCCCATGTCGCAAAATACTTGCTTTCTCGATAGCGTTTTCCCGGTCACTTCAAAAACCGAAATCTGCTTGGGATGGTCTTTTACATGTGAGGCGCCAGTATCGGAAACATAAAGCCGAGAATAATCTGGCGAGAAAGCCAAGCCATTGGGCTTCTCGAGTTCTTCGTCGACCACTGCACAGTCTCCAGTTTCAGGCTCTAGCCGGTAAACACGAGTTGGTAGCTCAAGCTTTGCCAAATGCCCTTCATAAAAGCCATGAATACCGTAACCCGGGTCGGTAAACCAAATAGAACCATCTGGGTGAACTACCACGTCATTCGGCGCGTTTAGTAACTTCCCTTCAAACTCATCTATCAGAACGGTGATGGTTCCATCGTGTTCTGTTCGAGTCACACGTCGGCTATCGTGCTCGCAGGTAATCAACCTGCCTTGTCGATCCCGCGTGTTTCCATTTGCATAATGGCTGTCCTGTCTAAAAATCGTGACTTCACCATTATCCTCTGACCATTGCATCATGCGATTGTTAGGGATATCGCTCCAGATTAAACATCGGCGATCACCAAACCAAACCGGCCCTTCATTCCACCTGCCACCAGTCCACAGTCTTTCCAGCGTACTACTCCCGATCACGAGCCTGGAAAACCGACTGTCTAAAATTTCGATAGCTGGATCCGGATACCTGACCGGTAAGTTCCAGTCTCTATCCATTTGTCGATCCTTCATTATCATCTCCGGTTTATTCCCTGCCTAATCAAACTTTGGGACCGCATCGAGTAATCTCTTTGTGTAAGCATGCTGGGGCGCTTCACAAACTTGTTCAGCTAAGCCCGTCTCTACGATTTTGCCCTGATGCATCACAGTGATGTCATCACAAAAAAATCTCACCACTTCGATATTATGGCTTATAAAAAGATAGGTTAAGTTCATCTCTTGTCGCAGCTCGTCGAGCAATCTAAGTACCTGTGCCTGAACCCGAACATCTAGTGCGCTGGTCACTTCATCACACACGATGAATTTCGGTCTTAAAACCAGCGCTCTGGCGATGCCAATTCGCTGCCGCTGGCCTCCTGAAAATTCATGAGGGAATCGAGTTAGCATCGACCTATCCAGACCAACCTGTTCTAGAGCCTGCGAAGCGAGCTCAAGCCGGTCAAGATGACCTCCTCCGATCCCATGCGCTTGCATCGGCTCAGTCAATATCGTCGCTATTGTCAGTCGGGGGTTAAGGGAGGACTGGGGATCCTGAAAGACAAACTGCAAGTCTCTTCGAAAAGGTTTCATTTCTTTCCGATTAAGCTCGGTCAAATCATTTCCGTGATAGTGGACTGCACCTTCGGTTGCTTTAATTAATCCTAGAATTGCTCTCCCGAGCGTGGTCTTACCAGAACCTGATTCACCAACAACTGCCATGGCACGGCCTGGGTAAATTTTCAAGTTCACATCATCTACGGCTTTCACATCATCCACATGTCTTTGCAGCAATCCTTTTCTAATAGGGAAATACACCTTTAATTGCTCGATGCTCAGCAAGGGAGGTTCTGAAACGACTGCGTTGGCGCTTAGACGTGTCATTTTCTGAGGTAGGGAGGCAATCAGTTCTTTAGTATATTCGTGCTTAGGATCATAGAGCACTTCGTCCTTTGTACCCTGTTCAACAAGTTGCCCATGTTGCATTACACCTACGCGATCGGCTATCTGGGCGACCACACTCAGGTCATGAGTAATGAATAGTAGCGTGGTATTACGATCTTCCTGCAGTTTCTTAAGAAGTTTTAAAATTTGGGCCTGTATCGTTACATCAAGTGCCGTAGTGGGTTCATCGGCTATCAGCAAATCAGGCTCGCAGGCCAACGCGATTGCTATCATAACCCTTTGCCTCTGACCTCCTGAGAGCCGGTGGGGATACTCGGAAATACGTACTTCTGGATCTGGCAGCTCGACCTGCGCTAAGAGATCAAGAGCTTTCGCCCTTGCAGCTTCTCCTTCTAGTCCCAGATGCAACGACATAGTTTCCATTATTTGCTCGCCGATCGTCTGAACCGGATTAAGTGCGGTCATCGGCTCCTGAAAAATCATTGAAATTCGTGACCCTCGCAGCTTTTCCAGTACAGACTCTTCGGAATCCAGAATCGATATGGGTGAATCAGCTTCGCGGGCACTCGAATCAAAGGTTATCGCGCCAGAAGGGTGATTTGCCAAATCGGGTAACAAGCCAACCATCGACAATCCCGTAACACTCTTACCCGAGCCAGATTCACCGACCAAACAGTAGGTTTCACCTGGATATAATTCGAAAGAAATCCCTCGAACTGCCAATGACGCTTGCTCTCCCGCACCAAATTGCGTTTCGAGGTCGCGGATAGCTAACAGTGGTTCCATATCAGTTGCTCAATTGGGTTGCTGCTGTAATCGGGGATCAATAGCATCTCGTAGCGCTTCTCCGATCAAAGTGTAGGCGAACAGCGTTAGGAAAATCGCAAGTCCGGGAAAGGTAGCCATCCATATCGCGATAGACCCGCCCGGCCCAACCGCCTGGTTAAGCATTGCAGCCCAACTGGGTTGATCAATTGCTCCAAGACCCAGAAAACTCAGGGTTGCTTCAACCAGAATCGCTGAGGCCATTCCAAAACTACTAAGGACTAATAACGGCGCAATTCCATTGGGCAACATGTGTCTAAACAAAATCGAGCTCAAGGACAAACCACTGGCTTCGGCGGCTTGGACAAAATCCTGTTGTCTTAACTTGAGAAACTCAGCCCTCAAAAATCGCGCATAACCCGGCCATCCGGTCAAACCAATGATCAACATAATCAGGTAAATATTACGCCCAAAAAACGCGACCACGGTCAGAATAAGAAACAAGGAAGGGATTGACTCAAAAATCTCCAAAAATCGCATCATAAGGATGTCTACCCATCCCGAGTAAAAACCCATGACACCCCCGTATAGCACGCCGATTATCAAAGAGGTAAAGGTAGCCACTAATCCAATACCGAGTGCAATTCGACTTCCGTAAATCATACGGCTCAGCACGTCGGCCCCGTCTTCATCTGTACCAAGGAGATGTTTGGTACTGGGAGCTTTCAGCGGGGAGGGGTCATCCCTCAGCCGGTCGGTCGGAGAGTAAGGTATCGGCGCAAAATAGGCTGATTCGATTTCTCCAGAGGACAACCCCTCTCTGTATTGATCGTAAATTACGGCTCTTGGACTCGAAACCGATAAAGAACTGACAAGCGATATCAATAAACTCGACAAAATAATCAGACAGATGCGCTTCCATCCGTCCACACTTTTAAAGCCTAACCAAATCAAAATACCACTAAAAAAAGACAACAACAAAGCCACATCGATCCAGGTGAGGTGCCTGAGCATCGGACTAGAAAATGCTCCATCGACCACCATCAAAAAGGGATGAGAATTGGAAATGATTGGGGCAAAGACGGCACTGATGATCATGATCACAATCCACACCAAACCTAATTTCGCGCCTAGATTGGAAAAGACGTCGCGAATCACCTTGGCACTGAAACTTTGATCTGCGTCCACTCTTGGAGCTTCAGACTTATTCATAACTCACCCTAGGATCAGCAATTGCATAGCAAATATCCACAATCAAATAAGAGATCAGCGTTAAGATCGAGGTAATCAAAGTGATCGATAGAACGACTTCACGATCTCGAACCATTACCGAGTCAACCACCAGTCTTCCCATCCCATCGATCGAGAAAATCGTCTCAACCACCACTGACCCCACCAAAAGTCCAGGAATGATGCCAGCCGTAATAGTAATCAGCGGTAATAAACTGTTCCTGAATACGTGATTCCAAAGCACACTTGCTTCAGACGCGCCTTTTGCTCTCGCCGTACGGGCGTAATCTGACTGCAGATTTTCTAGGACAGAGGTTCTAGTCAATTTCGACAAAAACGCCAGACTTGAATAACTCAGACACATCAGAGGCAAGAAAAGATGCCACAACACATCCAATAGATAACCTTTCTCAAAGCCATTCCTGCCAACTGATGGCAGAAAGGTCCAGGTATCGGATTCAAGGCTATGTAGGCCTGAAGTAGGGAACCAGTCTAGGTATTCCTTACTGGACAGAAAGACAATACACAATGTCCCAACCCATATCACCGGCAAAGAGTACAACGCTAAATTAGTGGTGCCCACGCCAACATCAAAAACACCGCCCCGGTAACGTGCACTATAAACTCCAAGAATAATTGAAAAGGTGTAAATGAAAGGCACACTTAACAAGTTCAGCAGTAAAGTGATGGGCAATGCATCCGCGATTAACTCTGTCACTGGGCGGTTCTTGGCAAAACTCATTCCCAGATCAGGCGTCTTGAATCCAAAGTGGTTTTCGGAGCCACCATCTTTTTCAAAACCAAGCGGAGAGACGTTATTAAGCCATCTAAGGTATTGCTGGGGTAACGGCTTATCAAGGCCATAACGCTCGTTGATATAGGCCTGCATGGCTGCCCTTTCTTCTGGCCTTAAATCACCCCCACGGGTGAGCAGACTTGCTCCCACTCCCCCGGGAGCCATAGCCATGATCGAGAACACCATAATGGTGATCCCCAACAAGGTTGGGAAAATTAATAATAGCCGACGCAGTATGTAATTTATCACGATCGATTAATTGCTATATCGCTGCTGCCCTTGAGTGACATACCATTCTATCGGCATCCTCCATAGACCGCCGCGATTTAAACCAGAACGGACAGTCCTGACGTTCTCAAAACGCCCGTCGACAAATGCCAATGATTTGCGCCACGTGAGGTAAGTATAGGGTTGGTCTTCCCATATGATTTCATGTGCTTGCTGCCAATGGACCATACGCTTTTCTTCATCTAACTCGCCTCTCGCCAATTCGATGGCCTGATCCAAATCGGCATTTTTATAATTCATAAAATTGTCGCCGCCTGGCTCCGTTTGGGAGGAATGCAGCATCTGATAAACGTCTACCTCGAAACCAGCGGTCCATGCAAGGCTGATGGCATCGAAGTTCTTCTTATCCAGAGCCTCTATCATCATGGGCCACTGAGTGGGAGTAGGCTCCATGAGAATGCCAGCACGAACGTAGGAATCTTTTAAAAGAAGCATCATTCTCTTGTAGTCATCGCTACCGGACGGGTAGGTCAATTCAAACGAAAAAGGCTGCCCGCCCTCCGACTCAATCACCCCGTCTCCATCTCGATCAATAAATCCCGACTCCTTTAGCAATTGTTTCGCTTTTTGTAGGTTATAGTCACGAGTCGGGAGCGATTTGTTCATCTGGCTCCCCAAGGGATTAAATGGCCCATTCGCCGCCACTGCATAACCAAGATAGATCTCATCTATAATCCTTTGACGGTCAGTAAGATAAGTCATCGCTTGTCTGACTTTAGGATTAGCGAAGGCCGTCGGTTTTCCATCCTTCAGTTGATTCCAGGCAATATAGGAATAGCCCCCTCTCGGGTTAAAGTATTCAAAATTGTGGGTGCGCTCGACGATTGATTTATCTTCAAGCAAATCTCGATACTCAAGCGGGCGAGCACCGTAAACATCAAGATCGCCATTCTTAAATTCAGTCAACCGGGCCGTATCAGTCGTGATGGTTTGGAAAATTAACTTTGAAAAAGTGCCCGGGAAGGCGCCCCAGTAACGCTCGTTGGCAACTAACTCGAGCGTCTGCCCCGGTACCCAGTCCTCAACATTATCCAGCCGGTAAGGTCCTGAGCCAAAGAGCAGATTCGTCGACGTATTATAGACCTCTGCTTGTTCCACACTCTCCAGATATCTACCATAAAAGTGTTCTGCCAGAATGGGCATCTGCGCGACAATCTCAAAGCTCTCGAAGTAGGGTTCTTTCATCTCAAAAGTCACCTGATTGCCCCTGGCTTGAACCGAGTCGACCCGGTTGAAATAAGCCCTGACCCTAGGAGCCGCGATTTTACTATCCATAAAAAAACGAAAAGTGAACTCGACATCCTTGGCAGTCAGAGATCTACCGTCAGCAAATCGAACACCCTCTCGAATCTTAAAAACGTAATTTAGGCCGTCTTCTGAGGCGGTCCATTCTGATGCAACAAGAGGCAACCACTCCAGAGTTTCGGGATCTCTAGTCGCGAGCGTATCCAGCACCAACTGCTGAATTGTGGCTGCATATGCATCTCCCGCTATATAGGGAGTCATTGTGGGAGAGGCAACCGAAAACGCCTCAACGATCCAGTCTCCACGAGCGTAGTCCTTTCTTTCCCTAACCTCAGCAAGCCGCGAGAAACCTTGCCAAGAGGCATCAGTTCCCGAGTCGACTGATTGAGCAGAATTGTCTAAAGTCCCACCCACTCGAATTTGTCGTCGCAACTCAGCCAGGTCTTTACTTTGCTCTTCAATTTGTTTTTCCACCTTAGAGATGAATTCCCACTGACGATCTACCTGAAACATCATCAGCCAGACACTAATTAGTACCATTAACAGAACGGCAAATAGCAAAAAATCCTTCACACCAAATCGCTTTTCCATAGAATTACCTCACTGCCTGGATAATCGACCTATGCCAAAATTGGCATCAGCCATTGTTCCGAAGTACTAGTCATACAGACTTCATTGTTCACAATTTTAACGCCGCCTAGGGGGCCACAGCACCATAAGCGGAGTAGATGCCTTATAAGATTGGTAATCAGCATCTTCGGCCCACTTTTTTTCTGCTCGTGCTTCTAGTATTCGCGCGCCACTTACCCAAGTTAATAAAATCACCACATACAATGGTGATATCAGTGTCGCGAGCTGCCAGCCTGCAAGTACCGGCACTGACATCAGAGCAACACCCAGCCAGAGTACTATTTCACCAAAATAATTGGGGTGTCTTGACCACGCCCAAAGGCCACTCGAAATAAATCGATCTTCATTCCCAGGCTGCGATTTAAAAATTGTCTTTTGGCGGTCGGCAAGGATCTCTATTGCGAAGCCCAACATCCATAGGGTCAGTCCCACGTAAAAAAAGGTTCCCAACGGCTGAGAAGTTGAAGAAGTAATGGCCGCAAGTGCGCAACTTGCTGTGATAAAAACCCAACTGCCCTGGATGGTCCAAACCATCAACCAGGTGGGAAAAGACGTTTTAATTTGACGGAATCGCTTATCCTCCCCAGCATTTCGTGTTCGAAAAAACAGAAAAGGTCCTAACCTTAAAGCCCAAACAATAATGGCACCAGCGATTACCAGGGAGCGAGTATCGTAGTCACCCGCAAACCAAACCGCGACTACCATTAGACCGATAAATGTGATGCTACCTATCAAATCGAAAAACAATTCCGTCTGACTGATCCACGCATGGATAAAGATTAACCACTGAAAGCAATAAATTCCTGCCGCACACCAAACAAATAACGAGACATCATTAACCTGGACACCGCCCTGACTCCCTGCCCATGAAATTAGCGCCGCGAATAAAACCAGCGCAAAGGTAGCCCCTAAACCCAAAACCCATCGATTCATCTCATACCTCCTGATACGTCGAACACCGTTACTTCTTGATCCGGCTTCCAAACCCTAAACTTTTGCATGGCCAATTTGAAACAATCACTTTCCAGCCAACGATAGAGCCATTCCTGAATGGACTTCACATTCTGTCTGCTAAACCAATCCATATCCACATGTGCGTATTGGCGAATGAAAGGAAATAAAGCTATATCCACCAACCGCGGCTGCGAACAGGTCAAGTAGTCAGAATTCTTCATTCCATCGTTCAGTTGTTTAATTATCTCCAGTGCCTCTAGCTGATATTGTGTCCGACCATGCTCACTTTGATCATCATGATATTTATAACTATCCAACAGTGGCTTAAAAGATTTTTCAAAGTCTGCGATTATCTCTAGCTGCTTACTAAGCGTTACAGGCCCAGACAACCATTGTGTATTGTTTTGGGTTAGCGCCCAAAGCATGATCTCCAAACTTTCATCAATCACTTCGCCCTGATCGCCAGATGGTAAAAGTACTGGAACGGTTCCCTTCGCGGAGGCCTCTACCATCTCCTGGGGTTTTTCCTTTAAGACAACCTCTCGCAACTCAACGCTGACCTTTGCTTCAATTAAAGACATTCGCGCTCTTATTGCATAAGGGCACCGACGAAAGCTGTACAAGACAGGTAACTGTTTCATCAAGCACCAGGAACCTTGTCAACCCGCTGAATTTGACTCACATCTTGAGCCCATGACACTTCAGAAAGACACCAGACCTGAAGCGTTGGTCTGAGATCCTCACACTGATCCAGAATTCCCGTCCGCAGCCCAAACAAACGATTAGGCTCATCGCCGACAGACGTCGCATACAAATGGCTACCGCATGTATCGCAGAAAGCTAATTCTCTGCGGTTACCACTCTCACCGTACTTGTAGTACATCTTTGGTTGACCACTCAAGAGTTTAAAATCAGTTTCTCTAGTCTGAATAATCGAGCGATATGGGGCCCCCGACATCACCCGACAATCAGTGCAGTGACAAAGCACGGCTCTTCCTGGATCGACTTCAGCCTGAAAACTGATCGCCTCACAATGACATTTGCCCGTTACTTGCATATCACTCTCCTGTGTTCTCACCTGTTAAAGGACCCAATTAAGTAGGGGCATCTAATTAAGCCCTTGAGGCGACCCCTGCCCTGATGGATAATCTTATTTTACCTCATTGGATTACCAGTTGGCCTCTTTCCTTTTTGTATTATTAGGCATCACTTTATTGCTATTCGGTGGAGCGAGCTTAGTCAAAGGAGCTTCTGGTATCGCTCAATCTCTCAATGTCCCCAGCATAATCATTGGTCTAACTGTAGTAGCCTTTGGTACCAGCGCTCCAGAGCTTGTCATCAATATCACTGGAGCTTTGCAAGGCAAAACTGACCTAGCCTTTGGTAACGCCGTTGGCTCTAATCTAGCGAACTTTGGGTTAGTGCTCGGTATTGCAGCGATTATGTCTCCCATCTATCTCCAGGGCCGGGTCATCAGGAGAGAAGTTCCATTTTTACTTCTTATCACGGCAATCTTGCTGGTTATGGTTTGGGATCAACAACTATCAGGCACCCTAGCTCTATTGGACAGAGGTGATGCAATCATCTTGTTTCTTTTGTTTACCGTCTTTGTTTATTTCATGGTCAGGGACTTTATTACGGAGGAAGATGACCCTTTATTAGCTGAAGGAGACTCCATCTCTTCAGAAGAAGGGAGCAATACTTTGTTAAACACTGTCCTGGTTATAGTGGGGTTCGTGCTATTAGTGGTCGGCGGCGAAATGACAATCGAACATGGGGTTGAAGTCGCTCAAATTATGGGAGTCTCCGAAGTTGTGATCGGCATGTTTATACTTGCAGTTGGAACAAGCCTGCCAGAACTAGTGACCTCAGCCATAGCGGCTTATAAAAAAGAAACCGATCTCGCCCTAGGCAATATTGTTGGATCCAATATTTTTAACTCTCTAGTCGTTCTGCCCGCTGCGGCAATTATAAGACCACTTCCCATTCCCCAAGGTGGAGATTGGGACTTGGCCGTGGGAGGACTTTTTGTCTTGGTAACAATACCCCTCTTTCTATTCAGTAATGCCAGACTAGGCAGACTGGCAGGAGTGGGGCTTTTATTTGGCTATTTTTTCTACCTGTATCTACGATTCAATTTCTAACCTGTTTCATCAGAGCACCCAAACATGGATAAATCGAAGAGAGCTTTACCTAAACCCACTCCTGAAACTGCCCATTTCTGGGAAGGGACCAAATCAAAACAACTACTACTGCAATCCTGCTCCTCCTGTTACCACACCTACTTCCCACCGCGACCTTTCTGCCCAGCGTGTGGCTCTAAAGATGTGAAAATCCAAATAGCTTCAGGAAAAGCGACGCTAGATTCATACGTAATCAACCATAGAAACCACCCCGCCTTCGAAGGTCCTTACTCCATCGCTATCGTGAAACTTGAAGAGGGTCCTCAAATGATGACGAATATTGTGGATTGCCCACAAACGCCAGAGGCGCTGCAACTGGATATGCCTCTAACAGTTAAATATGAAGAGTTGTCTGAAGACATTACGTTACCTTTATTCTCCCCAGTCGGAGCAAACGATGAATAAAGGAGTCGCAGTAGTTGGAGCCTCAGAAACAACGGAACTGGGCGTCATTCCAAACCTCAGTCAACAACAGCTGCATGCTGATGCTGCATTAAATGCCCTGGAAGATGCCGGGCTTAATATTAAAGATATCGATGGACTCGCTACAGCAGGTGACCGGCCAACAGATCTTGCCTACTATCTTGGCATAACTCCCAAGTGGGTAGACGGCACCGCAGTTGGCGGCTGCTCTTTTATGCTTCACGTACGCCATGCGGTAGCAGCCATCAACAGTGGCCATTGTGAAACAGTACTCATCACTCATGGAGAAAGTGGTCGATCAGGAGTAGGGCGAGGCGGATTTGCGGCTGCACCTTCGTCGCTCGCAGGTCAGTTTGAAATGCCATTTGGCCCTATGGGACCAACTTCTCTTTTTACCTTGCCGGTCCTTAGATACATGAAAGACTATGGCATGACTCATGAGCAACTTGCGATGGTTGCTGTAATTCAGAGGGAATGGGCCTCGAAAAATCCCAGGGCCAGTCAGAAAGAACCTATTACAGTTGAAGATGTCTTGAATTCGAAGATGATCGCTTATCCCTTTCATTTGCTCGAATGTTGCCTGGTAACAGATGGTGGAGGCGCTCTCATTCTTACAAAAGCTGAGAAGGCACAAGACTTCCCCAACAAACCAGTCTATATCCTTGGTACGGGCGAAAGTGTTGAAACACCTATGATTAGTCAGATGCAAAGCCTAACAAGTTCGCGAGCCTTTTCAGTAGCTGGTCCGGAAGCAATGAGGGAAGCAAAAATCAGTCATGATGATGTTGATCACCTCATGATTTATGACGCCTTTGCTCACTTGCCCATTTATGGGCTAGAGGATCTCGGTTTCTGTGAGCGCGGCGAAGCACCGTCGTTCATAGAAGAACGAAATACTGCTCCAGGAGGCAGACTGCCCATGAATACCAATGGCGGCGGACTATCGTATATGCACTCGGGGATGTATGGCATGTACGCAATGCAAGAAAGCGTTCGGCAGGTCAGAGGTGTTGCGCCGGCCCAGGTGCCAGATGTAGACGTTTCTCTTTGCCTTGGCGTTGGCGGGATGTTTGGGGCAAGTGGTTGTGTCGTTTTCTCGAGTGAGCCAAGCTTCTAGACTAGACCTTTTAAGCTACTCGATATTTATCTACCTGAATGTCGTCGACGCCATAGTCAGCAAAATTGTCTGCGACACGCCCTCTAATAAATTCCTGCCAGAGAAAAGACCTGTATTTTGCAGGTTCCTGGCCTCCACTCCAGGGCTCAATCACGGCGTCGTATCGAGGCTGATAAAAAAATGGCGTGCTATATCGACCCAGCTCGGACTCTATGGGCATGACTCGATGAATTCCCGATTTACATTGATCATTAGTCCAGACCTGCATCACGTCCCCTATATTCACTACTATCGTGCCTTCTTTGGGCGGCACATCCATCCAGCCATCACTCGTCGAGTGAGCCTGTAGTCCCCCATGATCATCTTGTAAAAGCAACGTGATCGCTCCAGGATCTGTGTGGTGGTGTAGGGCCATATCCCCCAGGGGCACAATTGTTTCCCGTTCGGTTTCTGGCACCGGGTCGATCGCAGGGTAATAATTCAGTCGAGCGGCACTCGAGTGCTTGGAGCCAAATGATGTCACTACTAGATTCTTTGCGTCCTTTTTTTCCATCCCCATCGAAACAAATATCATTTCAATGACTTCTTCAGACAGCAGCGTGAATGATTCAAAAAACCGCGTTAGACAATCCCTAAATACTTCTCGATTTTCCGGCCAGCGAGTCGTTCGGCTAGCCTTCTTCGATTGATGCCCTCCTGCCTTGAAGTCGAAAACCTCTTTCTGGTCTCTTTTTCTTTTCGTGAGTTCCCGATCAAAATAACCCAGCGGATTATCCTCGTCTCGACGCACCCTGTATTTGTATTCTTTTGCTTCAGAGAAAAAACTTTTTGACTCGGCAAATACTTCGGATATCAACTCGTCGAGACCATGTCCCTTCAAGAGGAAAAATCCCATGTCCTTACACGCTGAGGCAAGGATCTCACGGTGGTCAGCTTCAAAATCATCCGCTCTGTAATCCGACAGATCTATAGTGGGGACCGATCTCATCTCTTTCTCAGCCTATCTAAAACCAGTAGAGTGAAACTCTATCAAAATTCCTTCCGGGATATCACTTAACCATGTGCAGCTGTGATAAAGCAGCTAATCCTCCATCAGGCTCTGTGACTAAACCTTCATACTTATAGAGCACTTTCAAGCCATCCGTGATCCGTGTTAACTCTCCTGGAGCCACTCGAAATTTTTCATTAGTAGGTCCTGTCACGATCTCGTCTCGCCATTGCAAATGCTCTTCAATTATCAGGCTGCCGCCCACTTCCAAAATTTCAGGCAGAACGGGTAACAAATCAAGCGCAACAAATCGAAACATAATGATTAAGCTGTAGCGCTCACTTGGTAATTTCCACTGATCTAATAAATCCTGGTTTAACCAGTTGACGGATACACCAAGCAATTCCGCCCTTTCCCGTGCTCTTTCCAGACCTACTGATGACACATCGACTGCATCAACACAGAAACCATTTTGAGCTAAAAAAATGGAATTTCTTCCTGCTCCACAGGCGAGGTCTAGGGCTTTACCCGGCTTCGACTGCGATAGCCGTTGTTTTAGAAATTCACTGGGATAGTCGCGGCTTGAGTACGCTCCCTCTCGATAGCGTTGATCCCATTTTTTTCTATCCGCAATGCTCACTCTCTTTTGAAATTCCCTTAAAACGTCTACCGAATTCTTTCAACTAGCTGATAATTATCGTAACCCACTCTCTCTAATTTTAGACTAAATTTGAATATTCTTAGCCCAAATAAATCTTGAGTAGAGTCCCCAACCATTCTACCAGTCCATTGGCATTGTCTATATTCTTCACATCCCAATGCACCCTTCTGAATTAAATATAGCGGTTAGAAATCATGAAATATGAAAACATCCTTCAAACTATCGGTGAGACTCCGGTTATAAAGATTAATCGTCTCGCTCCTGAACATGTCGAGATGTACGTCAAAATGGAATCGTTTAATCCCATGGCATCGGTCAAGGATCGGCTCGCCTTCGCAATAATCAATGATGCTAGACAGTCCGGGAAACTCAAAGAAGGCCAGACAGTAATAGAGGCAACCTCTGGCAATACTGGCATCGCGTTGGCCATGGTCTGTGCAGTGCTTGGTCATCCATTTGTTGCAACGATGGTCGAAACTTTCTCGATAGAAAGAAGAAAAATTATGCGGGCACTTGGTGCAAAAGTCATACTAACTCCGGCTGCCGAAAGAGGTTCAGGCATGGTTAAAAGAGCTGAAGAACTAGCTGACCAACACGGTTGGTTTCTTGCAAGGCAATTTCAAAACCCCGCCAATCCGGAATACCACGCGAACACTACAGGACCGGAAATTTTAAGAGACTTCGCGGGGGAAAAATTAGACTTCTGGGTCACGGGATGGGGGACGGGCGGCACACTAACAGGCGCTGGTAAAACCCTGAAATCAGCAAGACCGGACCTCAAGATTGTTGCGACGGAACCGGAACAGGCAGCATTACTATCTGGTGGAGACTGGTCACCTCATAAAATTCAGGGCTGGACACCGGACTTTATACCAGAGGTTCTGGAAAAAGATATTGCGGACCAAGTTATCCCTGTTAATGATGACGAGTCCATCAAGACCTCATTGGCGCTCGCTAAATCCGAGGGAATATTTGTCGGAATTTCAGCGGGTGCCACGGTCAACGCTGCATTGAAAGTGGCCGAAACGGCAGACCCTGGAAGTGTGTTGTTGGCAATGTTACCCGATACCGCGGAGCGATATCTTTCTACCCCTCTTTTTGCCGATATAAACGAAGAATCAGACGACGACTGGTTAAAGAGCCTCTGAAAAAGAATGACTTCAAGGCTTTAGCAGCCGAGTTGCTATAGCACTCGTTGCAGTTAGCAGCGAATGCCTTTTGATAAATGCGTCTTTAGCGTCTGGATGAGGGCTTCTGGAACGCTGCCAAGACTCAAACCCATCGTACCAAGTAAGTAACCACATAACGCAATTATCATCAGGACTTTCCGGCTTAAATAAACCCACCGGTTCCGCAACATAATTATCACCCGTTTCGAACGTTCGCCAAGCTTGCTCTGACAACTGAACAATCTCCTCGACGTGCTCAGAAACGGTGTGCATCGATCTGAACACGTAAAGCCCGTCTCTGATTGGTCGATCTGTCGAAGCTGGTCTGGCCGTTGGCAGCAGCGCTTCTTCACTCAAAACTTCAACCTTTTCAGACCAAGAACCAGGCTCGTCTATCTCAGACAACGTGATTGCGAAAACTTCATTGCTTGCTAATCCGAATAGGCCTTCCCAGGCGCCCCAAATCGGTTCGTCGATACAATCAAATATCGCTTTGGGACCAATACTTTTCATCCTGACTCTATACTTTCGAAATACTTTCATCCGCCTCTCTCAAATTTCTTAACTATCGGTCAATGCCCTTTAAAAATTCGCTCAACTTCATGCTGCCAGGAGGGCGATTGTTCAAAACAAATTCACGCGCAATTCGCGCTAGGTGATCGTTATAGGGAGTAGGTATTCCATGCATTCGCCCCAACAGGGCAATCTCTCCATTTAAATAGTCGGTTTCAATATCACCGGTATTGCGCATCAAACTCTGCCAAGAGGAGCTTGCCGTTCTTTCATAGCCTGGAACCGGGGTTATTTTCATTTCTTCTGTAAGGTCTGACATTTCCTTTCTGTCTGCATAATCAATATTACCTGCGAAATAAACCGCTTCAGTTTCCTTTCTAACTGAGCGATATACCTCCTTGACGTCATCTTCAGGATCAATGATCGCTTGGACTGCATTACCTACATTCATCAGTAATTTGCCGTACTTCTTGCGCATGACTCTAGGATCTGCGACCGCGCCAAATCCAGCATCACGAAGGTCTTTAGCGATTTCTTGGCTCAACCTATCCGTGCCCGTCGGGTACCTACCCGTGTCTAGCACACCCGAAAGGCCACTTACATAGCTAGCAACCTCTCCGGCTTTCAAATACATCGCTGGTAAATTCACTAGCGTCGCGTAAACGTTTTTAAAGTAACGCAGCACCGTCCGCTCGTTCGAAACCCCATTTTGGACACAACAGATTGGAATGTCTGCCGGCGCCACCATCGCCAGTTCCTCTATCGCAAGCTTGGTCTGTTGGGACTTGACGCACAACAAAACAATAATCTTATTTTTGAAATCTACCTCTGCAATACGGTCAACGCTAGGAATCCCAATTATCTGGTCTAATTCAGGCGTGAGAAAGTGTAAGCCTTGCTCCTTCAAAACGCGGGCATGGTCGCCTCTCGCTACAAGAGTCACCCGTTTACCACTTAGCCAAAGTCTAGCCCCTATTGTTGAACCAACAGCGCCACTTCCATAGATTAGGTATTGCCAACAATCCTCTTGCTCGCTCATCGAGTGCATTCTTGCTAGCGTAAAATGAGTGGGTAGTCGATTTCTGCACCCCAAAACACCTGGGCGACACTCGAGTACCGCGATTCATTTACAAAACCATGGTGTCTTAGTGTTTCCATATCACGACGAATCCGCTCCAGAGGATGTTTTCTATCGGTGACCGAAGTACCCGCAGCATTACTTACTAAACTCAATACTTGCGCACACTCCTGTACGGCATGCACACCAGCTAAATATAGGTCAGCCTTGTCTTCTTCTGTAAACTCTCGTTCTTCTTTCGTAAACACCCAAGCTTTCTCCAATTCCTCATAGAAAAAGCTTCTGGCAGCACGATAGATGGCCCTCGCTTTGCCAAAATGAGACTGCGCTAATTTACGATTCTTCAATTTAGTATTCGTGGCGTAGGGTGTCTTTTCTAAAGCCAAGTCTTGCAGCAAAGCTAAAGATTTCCTTGCAAGACTAAACGCGATCGGCACGTAAGTAGCAAATACTATCCTCGCCGGCGATTTATAAAGCAATCCAGAATAATACCGATTGTTACCAGATGAATTATTAGAGGGTAGATTAATAAGGTTCTTAGGCACGCATAATTGGTTTGCACGAACGCTATTACTGCCCGAACCACGCATCCCCAGACTATCCCAATCGTCCAAGATCTCACAATCCTCCATTGGTAACAGTACCGTAGCCAGTTCGTTGTCCAAGCGAACAGGCGACAACATCCACTTAGCGTATCGACAACCGCTGGCAAAATGATTGACTCCATCAATTTGGTAACAGTCTTCCTTTTCAACAGCTTGATAAGGACTATTACCGCTCGCAGATACCAAAGTATCTGGGTTCTCACGAAAGATCATTTCAATTACTTCATCACTCCAAGTAGCACTAGCTAGTCTTGCTGCGTTATAAACCATGACATACCATGCCGCGCTTGCGTCTATATCGGCTATGGCCTCTGTCACGCGCGCGCATTCTATTGGTGTAATCTCGTAACCTCTAAGTCCTGAGGGAAGAAAGAACCTGGGAACACCTATTTGAGTCAGAGCATCGATAGTTGACGGGTGCAGGTAACCTTTCTCCTCTGACCACTCCGAATGATCCGAGATCATGGGTTTAAGCTTTTCCACCCTATTAAGAATACCTTCAATGTCCAATTTGCCGCCTTATTTACTTTTTCTTTCTCTCTACTTCGCCTCATCAGCATACAAACGCGATGAGAAATTTCCAAATAGCATTTCTCTAATTGAATAATAAAATCGTCATAACGGTCCCCACGTACGACTGACAAAAGACCTAAAAAAGCTCAGCAGGCTGCATCAAAAAAATGAAGATATTATGGATTAGCAGCAGGTAAATGGTTGAGTTAAAACAAGATAATGATCTTTGAATTTTAGCTAGTTTATTTGCTATTCAATTATCGAGAAATTTCGGTATGCTAACCTTCTCATTTGCCAGACCTGTATATATATACAGTGTTAATTTCCTCGGCAGGGTGTTTGCACAGCCTGGTCTGGCAAGTGAGACCAAACCTCCATCAGCTTATTTCTTTTATCAGCGCTCCCCACTGATAGGAATTGTCGGCTACGGCAAAGAAGTCATCATTCAGTAGTGATTCTTTTGTGTTGTATTTTTTGGGCTGTCCGGACATCTCGAAAAGCTCCCCTCCAGCGGCACGCAATACGGCATGAGCTGCCGCTATATCCCATTCATTTGTGGGACCAATTCTAGGATAAAAGTCAGCACCACCAGACGCCAAAATGCAGAGCTTTAGCGAGCTCCCCACCGATTTTTTTTCAATACCTGCGAATTGCTTTTTCATTTTCATCAAGAAGTCTTCTAGCTTCGCTCCGCCATGACTCCGACTTGCCACTACCGTTAATTCTGAGCGACCAGCCATACTCCGACCGATTAATTCTTCTGATAGATCATCTACTTCTAGAACGGCTAGCCCTTCGTCCAGATCTCCAATATAAACTTCACCCGCCACAGGGACGCCCACTAAGCCAAGAACAGCTTCGTTTTGCCTTATCAATGCGATATTCACCGTAAACTCGCCATTTCGATTAACAAATTCTTTAGTGCCATCCAGCGGATCCACTAGCCAATACTCTGACCAAGTACTCCTTTCGTCATATTCTGGAACTGTTGACTCCTCGGATAAGATAGGGATATCCGGAAACAGTCGCCCTAAACCTTCAACAATTATCTCATGGGACGCCAGGTCGGCTTTAGTTAAAGGAGACTCATCTTCTTTGAGTTCAACCGAAAATTCGGTCTCGTAAATCTCCATTATCGCTTGGCACGCGTCCAAAACGATTTTTTTCAATTTAGCTAAATCTTGATTATTCAATGTCGGTCTTCCATTCATCCAAAAAAAGTGGCTTGCAGAGAGTTAAGGCTGCTATCGCTCGAGCCTCACTAAACTCATCGCTTGAAATCAAACCATCTAAATCCGCTAGCGGCCAGCGCACCAGTTCCAGAGGCTCTGGCTCATCTCCCTCTAACTCCTCGGGATAAAGATCTTTGGCAAACATCACATTGATTGTAAAGCCCATGTGACTCGGGGCCAGGCTCAACTCCTTAACAAATTCCACCGATTGAGCCGAAAAACCAATCTCTTCGGCCAATTCTCTGCATGTCGCTTCCTCTAAAGGCTCACCAGTTTCACACGATCCCTTTGGCAGAGAGAGTCTAACCTCATGAAAACCTGCGCAATATTCTTTAACCAGCATAATTTCAGCCTCATCGTTGATCGCGACTATTATCACAGCCTCATTGCCTATTTTAGGTAATCGTTCGTATTTGCGTTCCACGCCATTGCTAAAGCGCAAATCCAAGCGCTCTACAGTAAATGCGCTAGTTTTTGCCAAAACATCTTTGTTCAAAATTTCAGGTAGGGCCATTCGATCTGGTTAACTCCATATGAAACCTGCTAAATTGTAACCTGTTTACTCAGACAGATAGCCAAGACTTAATAACAAATGCGGTCAGATTCTCAAGAAATTCTTTTACCATGGGAGGAAATCGATACGATTCTCCTAGACATGGACGGCACCATTCTGGACCTAAATTATGATAACCATGTATGGAACCAAGCACTTCCATCCGCTTATGCTGAAAAACACTCTATAAACGAAGAAGCCGCTCGGTCAAAGTTAATCGGTCACATGCAAGAAATTCATGGGACCATCGACTTCTATAGCTTCCCCTACTGGGCTCAATACACTGGACTGGACATCACGGCTCTGCACCGCAGATTCACTGAATTAATTCAATTCCGACCCGGCGCAAAGGCGTTTCTGAACTGGGCAAAAGCAAAAAAGAAAAAAACAATTATCGCGACTAACGCTCACCCCGAATCAATCCAAATTAAAAACGAGATCAGTGCGCTCTCTTCACATGTCAACCACATAACCTCTAGCCATCAATACGAATGCCCAAAGGAAACTCCTGAATTTTGGGAGAGACTGCAAATTGAACATCAATTCGATAAAGCGAAAACAATTTTCATTGATGACAACGCACCCGTACTTGATTCATCTAAAAATTATGGATTGGCATACAATCTGATCGTTGCTAAGCCTGATTCGCGAAAGCCCCTAAAACCTAACTTAAGCTATCCCTCCTTCGATCACTACGAAGAGATATGCCCGCAAATCAAAGCAAACTAGTAACACTATGAAAAGAGACTCTGACCAGGCAAAGCTGAGGGTTGATCGATGGCTTTGGGCTGCCAGATTCTTCAAAACTCGATCGCTCGCTAAGACCGCTATTGAAAATGGCAAAATAGAATTAAACGGTAATCGAATTAAAGCGTCTAAAGAAATAGCTCACGGCGATCTTCTATCGGTTCGCCGAGGAGATACGGTTCATCTCGTTACAGTATTGGCTTTGACCGACAAAAGAGGGTCCGCAACCATCGCACAAAGCCTCTACGAGGAGACTGAACAAAGCAAATTGGAGAGGGCGATAGTTACAGAAAAAAAGAAAATTATCCGAGCCGGTTACTCTTCTCCAAAAAGCAAACCGTCGAAGAAAAATAGACGCAAAATCGCAGAACTGAAGATGAACGAGGACACCTACAATTAACTCGGAGGACAGGTGACTTTTACAAAAATCATTTCACGACACTTAAAATTAAACTAGTGCCGCTTTCTCACTAAACCAGCCTACCAGCGCAGCCACAAAGCCGCTTACATTGCAATTTGACCTTAAACCGCAGTACAAATAGTGTCTCCGAACTGCTGAAGGATAATGAGCATCACGTTGCCTAGGGTAAATCTAAATTCCGTTTTGACCTCCGAACGCCTAGCCAGGCTAAAAACTGCTGGTGTTTACCTACCGACGTTACGGAGAGGAATAGAAAAAGAGGCCTTAAGGTCAGGCTTAGACGGTGGTCTATCACAAGCGATGCATCCGAGAACATTGGGGTCTCCTCTGACTAATCCCAACATCACCACGGACTTTTCAGAATCACAAGTCGAGTTAATTACCCAGGTCCATCCATCTATTGCTGACTGTCTTCAAGAGTTGGCAGAAATTCAAACTTTTGTCTCAGATAACCTAAAAGAAGAATTGCTTTGGCCCTTTAGCATGCCTTGCCATATTAGGAAAGATCACTCGATACCCATCGCTCAATATGGCTCAACAAACCTTGCTAAAGCCAAAACTATCTATCGAAGGGGACTTAGCAATAGGTACGGATCTGAAATGCAAACCATTTCAGGCATCCACTACAATTTTTCCCTATCTGACGCCTGCTGGAAAGAGCTCGGATACGTTGACCAAGTATCCAGAACACGAGGCTACTTTGATTTAATCAGAAATTTCCGCCGCTGGTCTTGGCTCTTGGTGTATCTGTTCGGTGCGTCGCCCACAATTCCTAAACAACTAGTTCAACATTCTGAGCTAGCTAACTTGAGCTTGCTAGATGATGAAAGCCTTTATATGTCGCATGCAACCAGTTTAAGAATGGGGCCCATGGGTTATCAAAGTACCGCTCAAAACAATCTGGCGATCTCTTATAACTCTTTGGAGGATTACCTAGAGGGAATGACTATCGCCTTGAGCCAGACACACTCCGAATACCAACAGGTCGGTTTGAAGCAAAAGTCTATCTATCAACAATTAAACACAGCAATCTTGCAGATCGAAAACGAATTCTATGGGTATATTCGACCAAAACGCAGCCTATTGGCTGGAGAAAGGCCAGTATCTGCACTTAAAAAACATGGAGTCGAATACGTCGAAGTTCGCTGTCTAGACATCGATCCCTACCTGCCAACAGGTATAGATAGCACACAGATACAATTTATCGATACCTTCTTAATCATGTGCCTTTTAAGCGAAAGCCCACCAGATTCAGCTGAAGAGAATGTATTAATAAATGAGAACAACGCATCAGTCGTTAATTGGGGACGCAAACCTGACTTAGCTCTTAAAAACCCTGATCTAATCGAAATGAAGACCTGGGCTCGAGATCTAATCAACCAGTGCAAACCAATTGCAGAAATTTTTGATGCTAATTGCACGAACCCAACCTATTCCGAATCGATCGCAATTCAACTCGAAAAACTTACTAACCCTGACCTAACCCCTTCAGCAAAGCTCTTGGATCACATTAAGACCTCAAGCAAGTCGTTTTACGAGTTGGGGGTTGAGCTTGCTAAGCAGCACAAGCAGCAACACCAAACCAACACCGTATCAGCCGATAGCCAATCTCAGTTGGCAGAGCAAGCCAAAGAGTCATTGCAAAAGCTCAAAGACCTCGAACTTATGGACGAAGAGTCGTTCGAAAGCTTTCTATTTAAGTACACAGCCATCTAAAAGAATGAATTTTCTGTGTCACAGCGAGATCGCACTCTTTGTTGCTGAAGAGACCCATTTAGCTCCTTCAGCAGTTAACGGTCTGTTAGCAGGCGCGGTCCTTGGCGATTTTTTAAAAGGACCCATTCAAGACTCTTGGGATCGGGAGCTCTCCCTGGGAATCAAGTTACACAGAAAAGTAGATGCCATCTCTAACCAGCAGACAACAATCAAATCTGCGTGTAACCGATTTCCAAAAAAAACGAGGCGAATCGCTCCAATCCTGATAGACATAATCTCTGACTTCTTCTTAGCCACACATTGGTCTTCCTACCAAAAAGTACAGATCGAACCTTTTGCTGATATGTGCCACTCCGCATTAGGAACACATACTGACGAATTCGATGCGGGATCAAGCGCGAAAAAATTCGTTACCTACATGAGGGAAGAAGAGCTTCTTAGAAATAGCTCCGACTGGACCACAATTGAGCGAACTACCCAAAGTGTCATCAGGCGCCTCGACAGGCCCCAAAGTTGAATCGCGTACAGCCGCGATAACCGTATCGGCCCTTGAAGGCCGCTCAAAAGGCTTTACCAATTCACCGCCATAAAGTTCTGTCTGAGCATCTCGGAGACGATGCTGATCCGTGTAAATTGTCTTCATATGAATGCTCCTTTCGCCGCTCAAACCGAGCAGCGCAAAAATTAATCAGTGGGCAATGGTGATTGCTGTAAATGGGTAATGATGTTACTGATAAAACGCCAGCACTGCGAAAGCTGGTCCGTCTTAATGTATTCATCTGGTCGGTGCGCCTGCAAAATACTGCCGGGGCCGCAGACCACACAAGGAATCTTGACCTGATCACTAAATAGCCCCGCTTCCGAGCCAAAACTGATTTTCTCTGACACGTCGCTACCTAATAACATTTGGCAAAACCGCACAACCGCGGCGTCGGCTGACGTCTGCAGGCCCGGGTATCCTGCAAGGGGTTCAAAAATAATCGACGTCTCGGGATCGACCTTGTGCATCTGGGGCAGCAGCGTTTGCTCAGCAAATTCCAGAATTTGTTGATGA
>CAJWGQ010000009.1 GCA_913041025.1 uncultured Gammaproteobacteria bacterium
CAATCCACCATTTTATAAATGGTTTGAAGATGGAGTTACAAATACTTGTTATAATGCTCTAGACGTTCACGTTGATCAAGGAAAAGGGGGGAAGACAGCATTAATTTACGATAGTCCTATTACAGGTGACAAGAGCAACTTTACTTATGAAGAATTAAAATCAAAAGTTTCTAAATTCGCAGGAGCATTAAAAGATCAAGGTGTCAACAAAGGTGATAGAGTAATAATTTACATGCCAATGATACCCGAAGCAGTCATTGCAATGCTAGCTTGTGCAAGAATTGGTGCAATTCATTCAGTAGTTTTTGCCGGGTTTTCTTCGACGGCTCTATCAGATCGAATAAATGATTGTCAAGCAAAAGCCATATTAACTTCTGACGGAAATTTTAGAGGTAAAAAAATAATACCTGTAAAAAAAGTTGTTGATGAAGCCCTAGAAAATTCTAAATCTGTTGAAAAAGTCGTAGTGGCTAAAAGAACGGGACAAGAAGTTAAAATGAAAAAAGGGCGAGATTATTGGTGGAATGATATAATTTCAGATCAATCAACAGAAAACATCGCAGAGGAAATGAATGCCGAGGATATTTTATTTATACTCTACACATCTGGATCAACGGGGCACCCTAAAGGAGTTGCATCCTGCCATTTGAACATTACGACCGCTCTATTAGGCTGGGAGTTAGACGGACAAGCAGGCATGATGGTTAACAAAATAGAGCCTCCCGTGCTCGAGCACCAGCCTGCAACGCTACTGGCAGTGCCCCTGTTTCACGCAACAGGCTCGCACGCCGTATTTCTTCAATCTTTTCGCAACCAAAGAAAAATCGTGTCCATGTATAAGTGGGACCCCTCTATGGCAGCCGAGCTGATCGAACGCGAAAAGATTACCTCCTTTATAGCTCCAGCAGCGATGACTGGTGACCTGGTTCAAGAAGCCGGAAAAACTAACAGGGACCTCAGCACGCTCGCAAGTGTTGGTGGTGGAGGTGCCCCTCGGGCACCAGAGCAAGTCAAAAACATACATGATTCCTTTGAAAAGGCCATGCCAGGAACCGGTTGGGGGATGACAGAAACCAACGCAATCGGGACGGGGATTGGTGGCCAAGATTACCTAGATCATCCTGCAAGCTCCGGACGCTGCTCAATAGTAAACCAAATCAGAGTTGTGAACGAAGATGGCACTCAGTTACCGCCGACGGAGCGAGGCGAGTTACAGATCAGAGGAAGCACCATATTTAAGGGTTATTGGGATAAGCCAGAAGCCAACGCAGAAACCTTCACTTCTGACGGTTGGATGAAGACAGGTGATGTCGCCTATATTGATGATGAGGGATATCTCTATATCGTGGATCGAATCAAAGATTTAGTCATCAGAGGCGGTGAAAACATTGGGTGCGGCGAGGTAGAAGCTGCCTTACTTGAGCACCCAGCGATTCTTGAAGCTTCTGTCTACGCGGTTCCAGACGAAAGACTAGGCGAAGAAGTAGGCGCCACTTTTTATAGCCAAGACGATCTCGATGAAAGTGAGTTACAACAATTCCTTTCTCAGCGATTAGCTAAATTCAAAATACCTAAGTATTTACAAAACCAAAGAGTTCCCTTGCCAAGAACAGCCTCCGGTAAAATCTTGAAAAGAGAAATCCGCGAACAGGCCGTGAATCAGGTATTGAGTTAAACAAAGGGCATTAAAGATAGTTTTAGTTTGCATGCAACTTGATCTCAATCGCAAAACAAAAATCAATAAGGCATGCCTCATTAGCTTTTGCTCTTGCGTTAATCATTAGCTCACAATCCCTGCCAAACCAACTTGAGAATGATATGGATGACCACACCCCACTTATTGGAACCGTATCCACTGTTAACGGTCCTATATCGGGTGTTCGAACCAAATCCGAGAACATTCATTCCTTTAGAGGAATTCCCTATGCTAAACCTCCTGTAGGCGAACTGAGGTGGCGACCACCTCAGAAACCAAACAACTGGGTCGAAGTTCTTCCTGCAAACCAATTTGGAATGCCATGCTGGCAGCCTCATTCAGAAAATGCGTTTGTCTGGTCTCGTGGGGTATTCGAACGAAGCGAAGATTGTCTGTATCTCAACGTTTGGACCGATAGTTCTATTTCAAAATCGAAACCGGTGATGGTTTGGTTCCACGGTGGAGGACATAGCAGTGGGTGGGGGCACGGCGAGATTTTCGACGGTACCCGACTTGCTGAGCAAGGCGTAGTAGTCGTCACCATAAATTATCGCCTAGGTCCCTGGGGATTCTTAGCGCATCCAGAACTCATCGAAGAATCTGAACAAAATAGCTCAGGAAACTATGGGCTATTGGACAAAATCGCCTCTCTCGAATGGGTCAAAGAGAACATAGAGCAGTTTGGTGGCGACCCAAATAACGTGACCATATTTGGTCAATCGGCCGGATCGATAAGCGTCTGTGCTTTAATGGCTTCTCCATTGGCCAAAGGTTTGTTTCATAAAGCAATAGGACAATCAGCAGCTTGTCTAGGTCCTTTTGACTTTGACCCCGATGGACTTGAGCGTGGAACAGATCTGATAGAACGCACTGGAGCCGAAAATATTGAACAAATGAGGAACCTATCAAACGAACAAATTCTCAAAGCAGCAACAAATTCAAAATGGAACGCCCAATCGAAAATAACGGTTGATGGTTGGGTGCTGGAGGAGCCACCAATCAAAACATTTATGGCAGGGCAACAAGCAGACGTCCCACTAATCGTAGGCTCAATGGCAAATGAGGGGTATCTATTGTTTCCACTCGTTGAGGAACTTTCTCTAGACCAATTCGATAAAGAGCTTACTAAGATCTATGGAGAAAAACTGTTGTCGCAATTCAAAGATTTGTATCACATTGAATTTTCTCGATCGCCGGGACTTGCACTTAGAGAGATTTATACCGATCAATTCATGGCCTACAGTATGAGGCAGTGGGCTAACTTCAATACTCAAAAAGAACAACCTACCTTCCTTTATTTCATGGAGCACGTGCCGCCTGCTTTCCAGATTTATCTTGCCGACTCACCAGAGTTGAACCTACCCCAGGGACCAAGAAGTGCAGGAGCCTATCATTCAGGCGACTTAGCTTTCGTATTTAATAATGTTGGAAAAATCGGACTTGATTGGGAGCCAAGAGACTATGAACTAGCAAAGTCTATCTCAAAATACTGGACTAACTTTGCGAAATTCGGGGACCCTAATGGCATCGACACAGTTAACTGGCCGACTTTCACCGATTCTGATAACCACACTCAAGTTTTTGACTGGCCAATCAGAACTGTGAAGGGAGTCAAAAAAGAAAAACTAGATTTAATCGGAAAGAAAAATGAGGATAGTTAGAACTAGCGAAGCATCATTACATTTAGCTGAGACATTAAATCGAATCTTTACAGGATTAATCAAAGATGACTAAAAAAAAATCTGATGACCCGTCTAACGATGCAGAAGTTGATTTTGAGAGCGCTCTGAAAGAGCTCGAAACGCTAGTATCCAGGATGGAAAGTGGTGAACTTTCTCTTGATGAATCTCTAAAAGCCTTTGAGAGAGGCATCGAGTTAACACGCAAATGCCAATCTTCATTAGAAGCGGCTGAACTAAGAGTCCAAACATTAACAAAGGACAAAGAACTTGAGGATTCTGACCCGAAAATAGATGAACAGTAACTCAAAAAAAGAAGATCTACTTCAACTGGTTAACAAGAGTCTCCAGGAACGAATCCCGCCAGAGTCCGGAGTAGGAAAAGAACTACTAAAGGCAATGCATTATGCGGTCATGGGTGGTGGGAAAAGGATTCGGCCTATATTCACACTAGCTGCCTGTGAGAGCGCTGGAACGAACATCCTTTCTGCTATGGACGCGGCCTGCGCTATCGAAATGATCCATGCCTACTCCTTAATTCACGACGATCTGCCAGCTATGGACGACGACGACATCCGGCACGGCCGAGCGAGTACTCACGTCGTCTTTGGAGAGGCCCAAGCAATCCTTGCTGGCGATGCATTACAATCGCTCGCGTTCCAGCTAATCAGCGAATCCAGTCAACTAACTGACCCAGTGAAAGTTTCTATTGTCCTTCTTTTATCCCGTGCGATCGGTTATTCCGGTATGGCTGGCGGACAAAGCATGGACATCAAAACGGAGCAGCTCAAAATTTCCGACAGTGACCTGAAGCTCTTACATCAAGCAAAAACGGGCGCGCTGATAAAAGCCAGCATTGAAATCGGAGCCCTGGCATCAGAGAAAATTAACCCTTCATCACAAGAATTCAAAGTGCTAAGTACTTTCGGTTCTAGTGTTGGACTAGCCTTTCAAATTGTCGACGACCTAATAGATGTGACATCAACCTCAAAGGAGCTAGGTAAGCCAGCGAATTCGGATCGCAAAAATCAAAAACAAACATTTGTGGATGTTCTGGGGCTAGAGAACTCAAAAAAACTGTCAAATGAAATCATAGAAGAAGCCATCGCACTGCTAGACACAACTCATTTAAGAGGGGAGTTGTTAAAGTCCTTGGCTCTGGATTGCATCAACAGAACACGCTGAGGGAAATAGGGCTGTCAGGTGGCAATAAAATGGACAGCGAGCAACAAGAAAAGCGCCGTTACCGCCCCAGCCACTAGGTCATCAGCCATCACCCCCAGTCCCCCATGAACGTTCTTGTCTATCCATCCAATAAAAAGTGGTTTACCTATATCCAATAAACGGAAAACCAGAAAAGCACCAACTACCGCAACTATCTCTTTAGGAAGAAAAATCAGAGCCAACCACATACCTGCAAACTCGTCTGCGACCACCTCTGAAGGATCTTCTAAGTTAAGAGTATCCGACAAAGACCGGTAAACCAGGATGCTAATTACGATGTAAGCGAATAATAAGACCAGTTGGTAAGAAACCTGAATAAAACTCAGAACGAACCACCAAAGCACCACCGTAAACAAGGAGGCAGCAGTACCAGGCGCAGGTTTGATTAAACCTAGCCCGAATAAGCTGAGCCAAAAAACTCTGGGATCTTTCAAAGAATCGAAGTTAACCGAGAAAATGATCGTAACCTCGGCGCGATAATTCTCTATCGTCAACTAAGATGCCACTTTCCTGAGTTATTTCTCCTATCAAGTAAAACCCTTCCATTTGAGTTGGACTAGTACAAACGAGTTGATAGTCATCACCTCCAAAAAGAGCATCATTCAAAAGAGCTCCATCGTTGACCGGTATCAAGGAGGAAGAAAGACGCCCCCCCACTTCAGAAGAATCGAGTATGTGACCCAAATCTTGAATCAGTCCATCAGAGACATCAATGCAAGAAGTTGCTTTGCGGCGGACTTCTGAATACAAATCTAAACAGCTGCTGGGCTCGTAAAAAGCCTTTCTTAACAGCTCATAATGAGGCGACTCATCGGTCAAATCACTTATCTGCCTTATATAACTTGCTGCTCCACCCAGGGGCCCGCTCACAAAAATCGAATCCCCCACGCACGCTCCGTTTCGCAGAATCGACTTCCCCTCCGGCACTTCACCGTGCGCGCTTACTGTGATGCCTAAAGGCCCTCTGGCGATATTGCCTCCGCAAACAAAAATTCCAGAATCTCTTGCTGCCCGTTTTATCCCCTGCGTACATTCCAACGCCCAAGCAAAACCTTCCATTGGCAAGCACAGATTAATCAAGACATATCTCGCTTCAGCGCCCATCGCGGCTATATCGGATAGGCTGACCATCATAGACCGGTAACCCACCAGTTCAGCGGGAGCAGCTTCGGGAAAGTGAACTCCGCTATATAGACTATCGATAGAAGAAACCACCTCACAATTTGCAGAAACAGAAATGACACTGCAATCGTCTCCCGGGCCAACACTCACCCACTCTCCAGACGCTTGCTCACCCAAAATAGAAACTATTTGTTCAATCAAATCGAACTCTTTCATCGTGTTAACCGGAATTCACACCGACTCTGCTTTACGTAAATCAACCCAAATCTTGTCAAGCACTCCATTGATATACTTGTAGGAATCTTGAGCACCAAAAGTCTTTGCCAACTCCACATATTCATCGATCACAACTCGGTATGGGACATCCAATCGTTGGGCAAATTCAGTCGTAGCTAACTCTAAAATCGCTTGTTCAACGAAATCTAACCGGTCGTACTCTCTGTCTAAACAGGTCATTATCGTCGACCGAAGCTCAAGATTGGTCTCAATCGCATAGGACAAAATCTCTTTAAAGAACGCTTTGTCTGCTCTAGATAGACCGCCGCCTTCTTCAAATTCTAAAAGAATCCCATCCAGATCAGCTTTAGTCATATGCCATTTGTAAAGAGCCTGAACAAGGGCTCGCCGAGCCCTTCGGCGTTGCCAGATATTGGGCTTTGCTTCTACCATTTCTATTCCCGGCGTATCGTTAAACGAACATCGGGGCCAAACTCTGTCACCTCTGCAATCCGACCAACGCCCGAGTTAGCTATTTCAGATACGATAACATCGGCTAGAGAATTCGAATTTTTCCCAAGGATTTTTGGTGCATAGTAGGCCAACCATTCATCCCAGACTCCGCTTCGAAGAAAGGCGCCTATAAGTCTATGACCGCCCTCTACTAAAACTTCATTACAATCTGATTGGCCCAGGAAAGTAACCACATCCATTATTGACGGCTGCTCGCCATCAAACCCTACGCACTGAACATTTTTCATTTCTGAAAGACGCTTATCCGCCTCTTTATTTTTAGAGTGCGCAACAATAGTTGCCGCACTGCTTTTGAGAACCTCAGATTCCAAAGGAACTCTGGCATGACTATCCAAGACTACTATCATCGGTTGAGCAGCTTTCTGAAAATTCTCTTCTCTCACGTTTAGTCTGGGGTTGTCACTGATCACGGTTCCTATCCCAGTCAAAATAGCGTCGCTCCTTGCTCGCCAGTATTGAACATCTCTTCGTGATTCCTCTGAGGTAATCCATTGACTACTTCCATCGGACAAGGAAAGAGCACCATCTAAACTAGAAGCCGTCTTTAAACGAACAAAAGGCCGTTCGCAGGTCACTCTCTGTCTAAATCCGTCGATCGCTCGGACAGCAGAATCGATTTCTATTAGATCGACCTGAATTCCGGCCTCTCGCAAAATTTTTATCCCCTCTCCAGAAACCTTTGGATGAGGATCAACAGCGCCAATCACTACTCTACTGATAGGAAGCTTTGCAAGAGTTTTGGCGCACGAAGGCGTTTTCCCTTCGAAGGCGCAAGGCTCCAGACTCACGTAGAAGGTTGCTCCTTTGAGCTGATCATCTGCACCATGAACAGAATTTATCGCGTTGACTTCAGCATGAGGTAATCCACTTCCCTCATGAAACCCTCTCCCAATCACCATGCCATCCTTACAAATCAGACAACCTACTGGTGGATTAGGCGAACAAGTTAGTCGGCCGTTCTCAGCCAACTCAACGGCAGCTTCCAAAAAAAGGCGATCCAAATCCATCAAGAGTCGCTATCAGAGGAAAATTTTTGGATCTCAACAGCGAATTCGCTGACATCTTGGAAATCTCGGTAAACGGAAGCAAACCTGACATAACCCACCGGGTCGAGTTCTCGCAGCTCTAACATGACTAACTCCCCGATTTCGTATGAAGAGACTTCTCTTTCTCCTTTTGCTCTAAGCTGATGCATGATTCGCCCTAGTGAGGCCTCTATCTGGTCAACACTTACCGGCCTCTTTTCTAACGCTCTGACGATTCCGTGTCTTAGCTTTTCCTCATTAAAAGGGTCTCTTACCCCATTACTCTTAACAACTCGCGGCATCAGTAATTCTGCAGTTTCAAACGAGGTGAAACGTTCTTGGCACACCTGACATTCTCTGCGCCTTCGAACTGCATTTCCTTCGGTTACCAATCGAGAATCGATTACCTTAGTATTGGCTGCAAAACAAAATGGGCACTGCACAAGTCACCTACCGATCAACACCGTACACTGGGAAGTTAGCACATAACGCCAGCACTTCTTGTTTTACTCGTTCAATCGTAGTTTCACTATTAATATCAGTGAGGATGTCGGTCATCCAATTAACTAGCTGAACACACTCCTCTTCTTTGAAGCCTCTGCGAGTAATCGCTGGAGATCCTATTCTTAAGCCACTAGTTACAAAAGGCGATCTTGGATCATTTGGTACCGCGTTTTTATTGACTGTTATGTTAGCGCGACCCAGCGCTGCGTCAGCATCTTTGCCGGTAATATCTTTAGAAACCAGATCAAGTAAGAAAAGATGATTATCTGTTCCTCCGCTTACAACATCATATCCCCGACGGATGAACTCGTTCGCCAATACCTGAGCATTTTTTATGGTCTGTTTTTGGTATACAACAAAATTTTCGTCCATAGCCTCTTTAAAGCATACTGCCTTCGCCGCAATTATATGCATCAAAGGACCCCCTTGACTCCCAGGAAATAGAGCTGAGTTTAACTTTTTTTCGATCTCTTCATTTGAACGGGCCAAAATGATCCCGCTCCGAGGTCCTCCAAGAGTTTTATGCGTTGTCGAGGTTGTAACGTCCGCTATTTGCACAGGGTTAGGATACAGCCCGGCGGCTACTAATCCGGCTACATGAGCCATATCAACTAAGAGATAGGCATTGACTGAATCCGCTATTTCCCGAAACCGCTGCCAATTCATTTTCCTGGAGTAAGCCGAAAATCCCGCAATAATCAATTTAGGTTTATGTTGCTCCGCTAATTTAGCCACCGCCTCATAGTCAACTTCACCAGTTTCATTGTTTAAGCCATATTGAACCGCGTTATAAAGCTTTCCGGAAAAATTAACGCTGGCTCCATGAGTCAAGTGGCCTCCATCGGCCAAACTCATCCCTAAAACAGTGTCACCAGCGTTCAACAAAGCTAGATAAGCCGCTGAGTTAGCAGAGGAACCTGAATGGGGCTGAACATTCGCAAAATCGGCCCCAAAGAGCTTTTTTGCTCTATCTATCGCTAATAACTCAACCTCGTCCACATGCTCACAACCTCCGTAGTAACGCTTTCTCGGATAACCCTCCGCGTACTTGTTGGTTAGAACACTACCTTGAGCCTCCAGAGTCCGTGGGCTGGCGTAATTCTCCGAAGCAATTAGTTCTATGTGTTCTTCTTGTCGAAGATTTTCCGCATTCATAGCCTTTGCTAATTCATCGTCGAAACCACTGATTGTCTCGTTTCCTCTAAACATATATCTTTAAAAACTCCAACGTAGTTAAACTAAATCCAGTTTTTAGCAGGTTGCTCATATTGTAACTGAACAAGCTTGAGATACAGAGGAAAAGCTCATTCTGTTCGATAAATGCTGATCTAAAAAGAGCCTGAGCATATAATCCCTCCATTCAAGAAGGTTTGAAGTTAATGGCCCAATACGTTTATAGCATGCAGGCAGTCACCAAGGTGGTGCCTCCTAAAAGGAAGATTTTAGAAAATATTTCCCTTTCTTTTTTCCCCGGCGCAAAAATCGGAGTTCTGGGGCTAAACGGGGCTGGGAAATCCACCTTATTAAGAATAATGGCTGGAGAGGATCAGGAAATTGAAGGAGAAGCTAGACCTCTAAGCGATCTAAGGATCGGATATCTTAAACAAGAACCAGAACTAGATGACGAAAAAAATGTCCGAAGCAATGTAGAAGAGGGTCTTGGAGAAATAGTTGAGTTTCTTTCGGAATACAACACTATCTCTGATCGCTTTGCTGAAGATTTAGATGACCAGACAATGTCGGAATTGCTAGATAGACAGGGAGACCTTGCAGAAAAAATCGAAACTCAAGATGGTTGGGACATTGATCGAACACTCGATATCGCCGCAGACGCCTTGCGTCTGCCGCCATGGGAAACACCAGTTAAAGTATTATCCGGTGGAGAGAGGCGCCGTGTCGCTTTATGTAAATTGTTGTTGTCAAAGCCGGATATGCTTCTTCTAGACGAGCCCACTAATCACCTGGACGCAGAGAGCGTAAGCTGGATAGAACAATTCCTCCACGAGTATTCAGGAACGGTTGTAGCAGTAACACACGATCGCTACTTTTTAGACAACGTTGCAGGTTGGATTCTAGAATTAGACAGGGGAAAAGGAATCCCTTTCGAAGGCAATTATACGAACTGGCTTGAGGCGAAAGAGCTAAGACTCAAACAGGAATCTGCACAGGACGAGTCTAGACAAAAAGCCATCCAATCTGAACTAGAGTGGGTGCGCTCGAACCCAAAAGCAAGACAAGCCAAAAATAAATCACGACTTCAAAGATTCGATGATTTAGTGGCCCAAGAACAGGAGACCCGAAAAGAGACAGCGGAACTGTTCATCCCCACTGGCCAAAGATTAGGCGAAAAAGTAATCGAAATAAATGCCTTATCCAAAGGCTTTGATGACAGGCTTCTAATCGAAAATTTATCGGCTAACATCCCAAGAGGAGCTATTGTTGGCATTGTCGGTGGAAACGGAGTAGGAAAATCAACGCTATTTAAAATGATCACTGGCAGTGAAAAACCAGACAGCGGTTCTGTGGAACTTGGAACTACGGTTGACCTTGCTTATGTCGATCAAAGTCGTGATGAACTCGACAGCAAAGCTACTGTTTGGGAAGAAATCTCGAACAAGCAAGACATTATCCAAGTCGATAAACATCAAATTCATAGCCGCGCTTATGTAGGACGGTTTAATTTCAAAGGAACAGATCAACAGAAATTTGTTGGAGACTTATCCGGTGGGGAGAGAAATCGAGTTCATCTAGCCAAACTACTTCGAAATGGAGCTAATGTCCTACTTTTAGATGAACCAACAAACGATCTCGATGTAGAAACACTGCGAGTACTGGAGAGCGCTCTGCTAGATTTCGCTGGCACTGTTCTAGTGATATCGCACGATCGGTGGTTCCTCGATAGAATAGCTACACACATCTTAGCATTCGAAGGTGAAAGCCATGTTGAGTGGTTTGAGGGAAACTTCAGTGATTATGAAGCTGATAGAAAAAAACGATTAGGCGATGTCGGACCAAAAAGAGTCAAATATAAACCAGTCACTCGCTAATAAACTCAAATAGCCTCAAGAGCTTCAAGAGCAGCGGACAGGTGTTTTACTGCGTAGACCGACAAACCAGGAACAGGATCCTTAGGCTGATTGGCAAACGGCACAATAGCCTTTTTAAATCCATGCTTTGAGGCCTCACGCAAACGCTCCTGACCATTCACTACTGGCCTCAGTTCACCTGTAAGGCCAACCTCACCAAAGGTGACCAAGTCTCGAGGTAGAGGTCTATTGTTCAATGAAGAAAGCACCGCCAATACTAGTGCCAAATCAGATCCAGTTTCTTGAATTCTGACGCCACCCACCACGTTAATGAAGACGTCCTGGTTACTGAGCGAGATGGCACAGTGTCTGTGCATAATAGCCAATTGCATCGACAACCGTTGATGATCTAGACCGACGGCGATTCTCCTAGGCTGGTTCGACGGGGAGTCGTCGGCAAGCGCTTGAATTTCCACAAGTAAGGACCTTGTTCCTTCCCATGTTACTGTCGTAACGCTGCCAGATGCATCAAAATCACCCCGCTGTAAAAATATAGCAGAAGGATTTGGTACCTCCCTCATGCCGTGATCAGTCATCGCAAAGACACCAATTTCATTGACAGCTCCAAAACGATTCTTATGCCCTCGCAAAATTCTGTAGCGCCCGTCACTGGAATTATCCAACATGATGAAAGTATCGATCATGTGTTCAAGAATTTTCGGACCAGCCAAACCACCTTCTTTTGTGACATGACCAACGAGAATCACAATTGTGCCTTTCTGTTTCGCCATTCTGGTGAAATAAGCTGCCGTCTCTCGAACTTGATTCACGGACCCTGGAGCAGACCCCACTTCGCTAAGCTGCATCACTTGAATTGAGTCTATGACCAAGATTTTTGGCACGGCCTTATCTACCATTTGTTTGATCGATTCCGCTCGAATCTCGGAAGCAACATCCAAATCACCTAGAGGCAGATTTAAGCGCTGTGCTCTAAGCGCGATCTGCTGCAATGACTCTTCACCAGTGACATAGAGAACGCCTTCTTTAGACGCCAACTTAGTGGCAACCTGCAGCAGCAAAGTACTCTTTCCCGCACCAGGATCACCTCCCATCAAGATGACTGAGCCAGGCACGAGACCACCGCCTAGCACCCTATCAAGCTCACCGACACCCGTCGATATCCTAGAAAGTTGTTCAGCAGAGACAGCCCCTAGCTTCTTTAGCTCAGAAGTTTCTCCACCAAAACTCGCCGAAGGAGCACTCTCGTAATCTACAAATACTCTCGACAAAGTATTCCACTGTCCACAGGCCCCACATTGGCCTTGCCATTTTGGATAATCTGCTCCGCATTCAGAACATACGAAGGCGGTTTTAGTCTTTGCTTTAGCCAAAAGCCAATACCATCACTATCTGTTATTTATGTGAAATCGTTGTATCGTTCTGACGCTAAATCTTCGAACTTGGTTAGGTGTCCGATATAAGAGACTCGAACTTTCCCTATTGGACCGTTCCTTTGCTTACCTATTATCAGTTCTGCGATGCCCTGATCCAGCGAATTCTCGTCATAAACCTCATCACGATAGATAAAGAGAATAACATCAGCATCCTGCTCTATCGCACCAGATTCCCTCAAATCCGACATCATTGGCCTTTTGTCAGGCCTCGACTCCAATTGCCTGTTTAATTGAGAGAGCGCTATCACAGGACAATCCATCTCTTTTGCCAGAGCCTTGAGGGCTCGAGAAATTTCCGAAATCTCGACCGCTCTATTTTCACCATTGTTGGTCGTCCTCATCAGCTGTAGATAATCGACCACGATCAAATCTAGACCGCCAGCCTCTCGATCGACCCTCCGCGCTCGAGATCTTAAGTCAGCAGGAGTCAACGCAGCTGTATCATCAATATACAGTTTTTTATCACGCAATTGACTAACAGCACCAGTGAATCGAGTCCAATCTTCATCTAATAGCTCCCCAGTCCTGAGTCGATTCTGATCAATTCGACCCAAGCTAGATAGCAATCGCATCACTATTTGCTCAGAGGGCATTTCCAAACTAAATACCAATGCAGACCGATCGGACATGATTGCATGCTCTACAAAATTGATCGCTAGGGCCGACTTTCCCATTGACGGCCTACCGGCAACGATCACCAAATCAGAATCCTGAAAACCAGTGGTCTTCTTGTCCAAATCTTTAAAGCCACTCGGCACACCAGTGATCGAGCCCTTATTTGCGAATAGAAATTGAACTTTTTCAACAGCACTCTGAAGCAAAGCGGGTCCGATTTTTTCGGGGCCACCATCGTTGAGCCGATTTTCGGAAATCTGAAAAACAGACTGCTCCGCTAATTCCAATAAAAGATCACTTTCTCGACCATCAGGATTAAACGCTGCATCAGCGATATTATTAGCAGCTCCTATTAGTTGCCTCAATATTGAGCGTTCCCGAACTATTCTAGCCCACGCTAAAACGTTAGTGGCACCAGGGGTAGAATCTGTAATATCTGCCAAATAACCTACACCACCGACTTTTTCGAGTTGACCTTGATTTTGCAGCTCTTCCGATAAAGTAACAGCGTCAAGCGGTTGATCTTTATTTTCTATTACCATCATGGCTTCAAAAATAATCTGGTGTTGCGTTCTATAAAAATCACTTGGTTTGATTAGTTCCACCAAATCAAACCATGACTGATCATCGAGCATCAATCCTCCAAGGACCGATCGCTCTGCCTCGACAGATTGGGGGGGGACTTTTAGAGCGGTCGAGATATTATCCTGGGGCTGTTCCGACATCGTCACTACAACAGAAGAAGGCTCAATAGCTTCTCTATTTAGGGATCTAAGCGCAAGCGTTAGATGAATTAATTTGCGAGCTGATAGCCTGCTTTATTGCGAAAGCGTTATTCAGGAATCACCGCAACCTTAATCTGAGCGGTAACATCTGTATGAAGCTGAATAGCGATCTCATATTCGCCTAAAACTCTAATGACCCCTTCGGGCATCCGAATTTCACTTCGTTCAACTGAGATACCTTCTGCAGTTAGAGCATCCGCAATATTTTGAGTTCCAACTGAACCATAGAGCCGCCCCTCTTCACCAGACTTAACTGCAATCGACAGCTCTTTATCAACTAGTTTTTCTGCTCTCGTATTCGCCTCGGCTAGTTTTTCATTTGCAGAAGCTTCCAGTTCAGCACGCCGGCCTTCAAAAACAGTCCTATTTTCGTCATCGGCCGTTACGGCTTTCCCTTGAGGTAAAAGATAATTTCGTGCGAAACCAGGTTTTACCGAAACCTCATCTCCAAGATCGCCCAGGTTTCCAATTTTTTCTAGAAGAATTACGTTCATCTGATAGTTCCTCCCTAACGATGCTGATCTGTATAGGGCAATAAAGCCAGATACCTGGCTCTTTTAACTTCTGTAGTTATCCGCCTTTGCTGGCTTGCACTGGCACCACTAATTCTGCCGGGCAGTATTTTTCCGGTCTCGCCAATATATTGCCTGAGCTTATCTAAATTCTTGTAATCTATTTCAGGATCGCCCGAATTCGTATTTTTGTTATCTTTACTCATTATTCGGAACCCCCATCACTTTCCTTCGATTCATCGCTCTCCTGAGTTTCATCGGATTCTTCTACTTTTGACTCGCTTTGATCAGAACTCGATTCTTCTCGCGTATCTTCTCTGTCCCTCTTTTTCTCAGAATTTTTACCAGCCAAGCGATCTCTTTCTCTATCCTTCTCTTTGTCTCTGAGCTCCTCTTCATATAACAATGAATTACCAGTTATAACTCCTTTCCGACGGATTACCATGCTTCTTATAACTGCATCGTTAAAACGGAAAGCGCTCTCTAGCTCATCGAGGACGTCTTGCTCTACCTCTACGTTAAACAATATATAGTGTGCTTTATGGATCTTAGAAATTGGGAATGCAAGCTGGCGTCTTCCTAGATCTTCTGATCTGTGCACAACGCCGTTCGCTTTTTCGATCGTCGCGCCATAGCGTTCGATCATACCCGGGACCTGATCACTTTGATCAGGATGAACCAACAAAACGATTTCGTAATGTCTCATTTTTAATTCCTTTTGGCTAACTCCACATTTAAATGAAGTGTTTTAGCTCTCAGTCCAGCTTTTGAACTGTAGAGCAAGGACGCTTGAAGCGGGCGACAATTCTATTGGCTCACAAGGGACAACGCAAGATATATCAAAGACTGGAATTACGCTGTCTAACCATTTCAAAAAGTAATACGCCACACGCCACCGAAACATTCAAGCTACCCACTGTCCCTTGCATATCGATTCGAATAAGCTGGTCACACTTTTCTTTTGTCAATCTCCTCAATCCTTTGCTCTCATTGCCCAGAACAATTGCGATAGGACCTACGAAGTCCGCATCGCTCCAAGAAATACCGCCCTCTCCAGAGGCGCCATAAATAGTTAATCCTTGCAGACTTAACCATTCGATAAATCGGACCAAATTCACCACTTCCACAATACATAAACCCTCATTACCGCCTTGGGCCACCCGCAACACCGTCTCACTTATAGGCGCGCTTTTTCTCTTGGGGATAACCACAACATCAACACCGGCCCCGTTGGCGGTTCGCAAGCACGCGCCAAGATTCCTGGGATCTTCAATTCCTTCGCAAACAAGGACCTTTATATCGGACGGATACTCATCCCATTTAGCTTTCAAGTCTCTTTCGTTTTCGATTTCAATGTCGTGACAATCCAACAAAACGTTTTGATGGTTTCCTGTCACTTGTCTTCGTTTAAACCATGATGATTCGACCACTTGATAGCGAATATTGCTCGCGCGCGCCAAGCCAATTAATTCATTAATACGGGAATCCTTTCTCGTCTTCAGGACATAAAGGCATCTAGCCTTTTGAGGCGACTGATTCAAGCACTCTCTAATCGCATGAAAGCCAATCAAGTCCGACATTTAATGCGTCCTTCCTCTTCGACGACGGTGTTTACTAAGACGCTTTTTCCTCTTTGCTTTCTTTTGAATACTGCTTTCAACGATGAGATCAATTTTCCCCTGTGCGGGTTCCACCGACGCAATCTGTACTCTAATCTGGTCCCCTAAAGAAAAGGCTTGACCGGAAGACTCTCCCACTAACGAGACTCTACTTGGATAATATTTATAGTAATCGTTCCCAAGGTTCGTCACATGCAATAGCCCCTGAATAAAGTATCCTCTCAACTCAACAAATAGCCCAAATTCCGTTACCCCAGCCACAAACCCATCTAACGTCTCACCAACCAGATCAAGCAGATAGTCACACTTAAGCCAGGCATCCACAGCCCAACCCGCAGCTTCAGCTCGCCTTTCTGTTTGCGAGCAACTTAAACCTAAATTAATAAAATTATCTTCTATAGCGCCTTCAGCTTGTTCTATTCCTCGTAAGATACTCTTGATTGCTCTATGCGCTAACAAGTCGGGATAACGTCTAATCGGGCTCGTAAAATGCGTATAACTATCAAGAGCCAAGCCGAAATGACCTTTCTTGTCAGGTTCATACATGGCTTGTTGCAATGACTTGAGAACCAAGTGCTGGTAGATTTCTCCACTCCGATGCATCGCAATTTCTGAGAGCAAATTCTGCACAGTTTTTGGGGTTAGATGGCCCCTACCCACCGAAATTCCAAGGGTGGCGAAACTCTTTCTTAATTGCTCCCACTTCAATATGTCTGGAGATTCATGGTTCCTATACAAGAAACTCCTAGAGTTTTTCTCAAGAAACTTCGCTGCGCACACATTAGCCAACAACATCAGCTCCTCAATCAAATGGTGCGTGTCATTTCTTTCGTCTCTTTTCAAAGCGACGACAGAACCTGAAGACAACTCCAGGAGAGCCTCAGACGTCGAGATATCTAGCGCTCCTCTTTCGATTCGCTTCCTCTGCAAAATAAAATAAACATCGCGTAAACAATCGAGTGACGAGAGAACGCCTGCATCGGCTTGACCTGGAAATTTACCGCTACAGTAGTACTCTTCAACCTGATGGTACGTGGTCCTCGCTTTAGACTTTATAATCGCCTCGTGAAATTGAAAATGCGGTTCTGAATGCCCTGGATAAAGAAACGCTTCACAAACGATTACCAATCGATCCTCATCTGGAACTAGAGAACACCGATCATTCGAAAGCTCTTCTGGCAACATGGGAACCACAAATTCGGGGAAATAAACTGAAGTACCACGATTTCTGGCCTCAATATCTATCGGGCTTCCATCAGTGACATAATGACCTACATCTGCGATCGCTATCAGTATCCTCCAACCCCCATCTTTGAACGGCTCAGCATAAACAGCATCGTCAAAATCCTTGGCAGTTTCACCATCAATCGTTATGAAAGGCAAAGAAGTCAAATCTAATCGAGTTCGATATTCCTGAGGAGAAATGACTTCAGTGAAGCTCTCCACCACCTGTTCAACCTCTGCAGGCCAGCTTTTCGGAATATCCAAATTTCTAAGGGTCGTTTGAATCGCTAAATCTGCGACACTGTGGCTCTCTATCTTATCAATCAATTCACCCACAAATCCCAATCGATTCTTTGTGATTAACTTAACTTCAACAATGTCTCCCACCGCCAAGTTCGAAGAACTGAGAATCTTGCTATCGCGGAGATACACTCTACCCTTTACGTTCCGATTCAAAGAGAGCGCTATTACTTCGCTGCCAACGAATTCAACAGACGCCACTATCGAATCAGCCGACAACTCTAAAATTTTATTAATTACGAATTTAGCCTCTTGAACAAAGCCCTCGATTTCGTCTCCCTTACGAACCTGTAACCCAGGACTAGGAACTAGCTCAAACCCCTTACAATGCAAAAAGCGCCCTCTAGATTCTACTCGTCCTCTTAAAAGAGAACTCTCGTCAATATAGCTAAAGGCACCACTTTCGCTTCTGTGAACTCTACCTGACCGGTTCAACATTTTAAGTTCTCTACGTAGAAGCCTAATATCAGATAAGCCTTTATTTTTCGCCTCTCGAACTATGTCACCCCAAAACAAAGGGCTATCGGCGTCGCTTAAAAGCTGTTGAAGATTGTTAGCGGTAAAATTGTTTTTCGGCTTCTTAGGATGCACTTTGCACGAAACTATCGAATTGACATGATCCAGAAACATTCATTAAAGTGCGCCTCCAAAGCCCAGGTGGTGAAATTGGTAGACACGCTAGCTTCAGGTGCTAGTGGGGGCAACCCCGTGGAGGTTCAAGTCCTCTCCTGGGCACCAATTATAGGAAAGTTTAGCCCTATAAGTATTAAGGTATTGGCAGATAACCACCCTCTATTCCCTTCGTGACTACGCCAACTGCATCGTGCGCATGTAGACTTTCATGGTGCTCTATTCGAACCCAAAAGTCTTCGTACCTAGATTCTTCTGATAACCCTTTTTTGATGCGTCTACCAGAGTCTTCTACAAACATCAGATTTGAACCATTTAATCGCGCAAATTCTTGTTCATCTTCTCTTTTTACTGCGCTTTGAACGGGCGTCTTCAGAACTGCCTCAACACTATCTACCAAATCGCTGATCGGTAGGTCCTCAACTGAACTGTTTAGTCGCACCATCACTTTAGCGGTGCTTCGCTGACTGTGAGGCGTTGCCACTATTGATTCCTCTCGCCCAAGCCATGCTTCCATCTCTGCTAAATCAACAGTTCCCGCCGCTCCAAAATCATTTTGAAACTTACTCTGAATTAATTGTCGCGCTAAAGCCGCCGAACAGGGACAAGTGGAAGAATATTGTACTTCTGCCGAAAGTTCTAAATGGACTTCACCGTCGATTAAAGTGCCTTTAACCGTTACAGGGTAAGAAGACCAGCCAAAATTTTCACTCAGAAGCGCTTTGCGCCTAATGAAATGATCAAAGGAGAACTCTACAAATGCCCTGGTACTCAAATCATGATGCGATTCCAGTATTGTACTCAATAGCATTCTCAAACCAGATGCGGTGAGAGGACGTGTATTTGAATGTTCGTCTAGCAGCAAATACAGCCTCGACATATGTATCCCTTTCGCCAGCGGGTCGGAGAGATCGACATAAACCTGGACCTTTGCCTGGACTTCCTTAATTTCATCGCCATCCTTGACCTTTAGGGGTTGATGGACATCACTCATGCCAACCCAGTCAAGGGTACCCTTCGTTTCAGCTAATTCTCGATCGGCAATGTCTGGCATCGATCCAGCACGCATAGGCATCGGTTTATTCATTTACTAACTCTTCTTTTTTGTTTTTGAAAATACTAACAGATATAAAAAATCCGGACGACGAACTTACCACAAATTGATCTAAGGAATCGATTGAATTTCAGATTGTGAGAGTTGTCGAGATTCCTCTACGAGCAATATTGGGATCTCATCCCGAATGGGATAAGCCAGCTTGCTGGCTTTGCACCAAAGCTCTTGAGCTGTCTCAACATACATCAAAGGTTGTTTAGATTGCGGGCAAATCAAAATATCTATTAACTCCTCTTTCATATTCAAGCTACCCGCTAACTAAAGGGATTCTCCAAAATGATAGTCTCTTCTCGATCGGGACCAGTTGAAATCATCGATATTGGAACACCAATTTGTTCCTCTAACACTTTAAGGTAGTTGCGCGCCGCCTCGGGCAGTTGATCATACTCAGTAAGTCCGCTCGTGCTTTCTTGCCAACCCGGCATTTCAATATACTTTGGTGTTACGTCGGATAAAGAAGCTGAACTAAAGTCAAATAATTCCCTTTTGTAATCGTACTCATAATCTACACAAATCTTGACTACTTCTAAATTATCTAAAACATCTATTTTTGTGAGACATATTCCAGACACACTCGACAATCTCACCGCTCTCTTCATTGCGATCGCGTCGAACCAACCACACCTCCGAGGTCTGCCGGTCGTAGCTCCAAATTCATTACCTTTTTTAGCGATGGTTTCTCCAGTGGAATCCTTAAGCTCAGTGGGGAAGGGCCCTTCGCCAACACGAGTTGTATAGGCTTTGGCAATGCCCAACACATAATCTATATCCTTTGGACCCATACCAGAGCCTAGACCAGCACTCGAAGCAGTCGTATTGGATGAAGTTACGTAGGGATAAGTCCCCAAATCTACGTCAAGCAATGAACCCTGAGCTCCTTCAAGCAGTATGTTATCACCTGCATCCTGCAGTTTTTCTAGGATAGGCACTACATCAGCTATCATAGGCTTAAGATCGTCGGCGACGGAAGCATAGGAATCGAAAATATTTTCTAAATCGACCGGGTCTTTACTAAAGTATTCCCTTAAAACGAAATTATGAAAATCCAGTGCTTCAGCTACCTTTTCTTTAAAACTACTCAAATTGTAAAGATCGCCAACCCGAATACCTCTCCTAGCGACTTTGTCTTCATATGCAGGACCAATACCTCGCCCTGTCGTTCCAATTTTTTTTCCTCCTAAAGCCTCTTCACGCGCGCTATCAAGCAGAGCGTGATAAGGCATAATTAATTGAGCTGCTGGTGAAACAGTTAGTCGCTCCCGAATCGAAAACCCTCTTGTTTCTAAAAGCTCAACCTCTTGCATAAAAGCGAAAGGCTCAAAAACAACACCATTTCCTATCAGGCACCTTACTCCCGGATGCAGAATACCCGAAGGCACTAGATGCAAAACGGTTTTTTCCTGTCCTATTACAAGCGTGTGCCCTGCGTTATGACCTCCTTGGAACCTGACGACAGCAGAAACGTGATCGGTTAAAAGATCAACAATCTTGCCTTTCCCTTCATCCCCCCACTGAGTACCTACCACTACAACATTACGATTCATCTTTTTCCCAAATACAAATCAATCGACTACACGATCTCAGATACGACCCACTGATCATTCTTATACAGTAAACTGTGAGTGCAGAACTTTGACGGCTCTTCTAAATCACTCAGAGCACACACTACCCTTTTGCCATTCGTCCTTAAATCAGCGATTGTGTTGTTTAATCGTTCTCTCTCTTTGCCTTGCATGAAGGGCGCAAAGATCAGTTCAGTCTCTTTGACTTCTATCTCTTTTAATATGAATTTGAGATCCATATCAAATCCAGTGGCGGGCCGCTTATTTTTTTGCTCTTCGTCTAACGAACCGTTGTAACGCCCGCCTTGCGCAAGGGCACTACCATATTTCGGGTGATAAACCGAGTAAACAGGACCGTTGTGGTATCCATAGCCATGAAGCTCGGCCAAATCAAAGCGCAAAGAGCCCTGAGAGATATCGATTAGGGCTCTTAATTCTTTCAATTCCTCAATCGCCGAATGTACGCCGTCAGGCGCCCCCTTCATTTCCGAAGAGATTATCGACAAGTCGTCACCCATGATCATCGGCAACCTCTTCATATAGTCTGCCAACCTAGATGGCTTCAAAAGCTGACCTATATCACTTTGAGATTTCAACTGAACACTTTTGAATAACTTGGGCTCATCCTCGATTACCAAGTCTTCCTGATCGATTAACGCAGCAACTAAAGCATGATAAACACCCATGTGCCCCAGCAACAAAACAGGCTCTGAAACGCCGGTCATAAGGACGGTCTCAAGCATCAAATTGACCACTTCGGCATCAGCAGATATTTTTTCAGTCCCAAAAATTTCGACACCCACCTTGAAAGGTAGACGTGTTCTATTTACCGCCGATATGGGAGAGGCAAATACGACCGGACCTGCATAGCAATAACGCTCTATATCATTTCCACGATGATGCTGTGCATCTATCCTGATTACCTGAGACGTAAGGTCCGCGCGCACGCCGAGTTGTTTCCCACTTAACTGATCAAGCACCTTTAATGTCTGCAGATCTAGGTCAGTGCCTGAAGAAACGAGTAACGTATCTAGATATTCCACAACGGGTGGCTCTATATATTGAAAGCCCCAACTTGCGAAAAGGTCTAAAACACTTCTTCTTAACTGCTCGAACCGCCACGCAGCTGGCTGCAGTAGATCCTCAATCCCATCTGGGAGATAAAGCCTTGTTTTCATTGCCTAAAATAATAAAACCCCGAACTACGAGATTTATTGTCTACCGCTTCCGGCTTCCAAATATTTAAAAAACTCGCTTTTAGGGTCGAGTACGAGCAAATCCCCTTTATCCTTAAATACTTCCGTATAAGCATTAATGCTTCGATAAAACTTGTAGAACTCGGGATCTTGATTAAAGGCACTCGCATAGATCGAAGCGGATTTAGCATCACCATCTCCTCGGAGCTGCTCACTTTCTTTGTACGCATTAGCTTCAATTACCACCGCTTCTCTATCAGCCTTTGCTCTGACCTCAAAAGCTTCTTCCTGTCCTTCGGCCCTGTATTGCCTCGCCTCGATTTCCCTTTCGGAATTCATGCGATCATAAACCGTGGTTGAAACTTCGGAAGGCAGATCAATCTTTTTTACCCTAACATCGATCACGCTAACTCCAATCGTATCAAGCATGACCGTATCCAACTCTCCCCTGAGCTCTTCCATCAACAAATCTCTTTCGCCTGATATCACTTCGTGCATATCGCGCCGGCTTATTTGATTCCGAAGTCCTTCATTAACTCGCTCCTGCAACAATCTAAGCGCCGTCATAAGATCAAAACTGGTGCCCCTATAAAATTTCTCGGTATCTTGGACTCGCCACTTTACAAAGGAGTCAACAATCAACGGTTTCTTCTCCAATGTGTAGTAGGTTTCTGCTGCTGCATCAGAGGTCAACACTCTAGCGTCAAATCGTTTTATCTCATCGACAAAAGGCAGCTTTAGCTTAATGCCAGGCTGTATATTCGATTCCATCAGCGCTCCAAAGCGCAGCTTAATAGCTCTCTCCCGCTCATCGACATAATAGACGGCGCCAGAAATACTGCCCAAAACGAGCAAGCCAATTACCGCAAAAATTAATGTTTTCATAGACATTAGTTTGTTCTCCTAGTTCCCGCCACGTAGTCGATTGTTAACCGAACGATTCGCATTATTTAACTCTCTTCGAATTTCTTCTGTCGCCTGCCTGACCGCATCCTGATCCACATTAACTGAAGCGCCTCTGCGGTCGCCTAGCCGATCCAGTGGCAAATACATCATGTTGTTTCCGCCTTCCACATCAACCATCACTTTGCTTGATTTAGAAAACACAGATTCCAACGCATCTATATAAAGCCTATCTCTCGTGACCGTCTTCGCTAACTTATATTCCGTCAACAACTTTTCAAATCGCTCAGCCTCACCCTCGGCTTTGGCTATCACCTGATCTCGATAGGCACTAGCTTCTTGGATTTGTCTTTGAGCCTTACCTCTGGCCTCTGGAACAATCGACTGCGCATACGCATTGGATTGGTTGATAAATTTCTGCTTATCTTCCACCGCTTTTTGGACATCGTTGAAGGCGTCCTGCACTTGAGCCGGCGGTGCACTTCGGTCAATGTTTACTTTGTTGATGAAAATGCCAGTACCGTAGATTCTTAGGTACTTCTGCAATCTGTCCTGAACCTCGATAGCTATCGCCTCCCTGCCATCTGTTATCGTCTGGTCCATCGTCGAACTACCTACCACATGCCTCAAGGCGCTCTCAGTGGCATTGTCCAAACTGCGTTCAGGATCATTAACATTCACGGTAAAATCGACTGCGTTATCGACAACCCACTGCACCGTCAAACTGACGTCGACGATATTTTCATCCTCGGTTAACATGAGCGCTTGATGATCTTTGGACCTTACTCTCGTGACATTAACCACTTCCACCGTGTAAAAAATTGGCGCTTTAAAATTAATACCTTCGGTAAGTAACTCTTCTTGAACTTCGCCAAAAAAGAAGACCACACCACGTTCCTGTGCATCGATCTGATATACGCCCATGTAAAGATAGAAAACCGCTAATACAGGTAGCAGTATTCCAAACATCTTTGCCGAAAAAGGATTGGAGCCCGTCGGACCTGAACCATCCTTCTTGCCTCCAAAAATTCCAGACAGTTGCCCCTGAAGCTTCTTTATCGCCTCGTCTAAATCAGGTGGACCCTGGTCTCCTCTGTTACCCCAGGGATCGTTGTTGTTACCTGGGGGATCATTCCATGCCATCTTTTATTTTCTCCAGTCGAATTGAGTTAAATCCATTAAAATTCTAGATTTGTGTATTAGGCTGCGCAACTATGATTGCGTTCTCTTTTTTAATTCTTTTATAAGCGCCGGGTCACCACGTAACGTTAAATCGAAATAACCCTCTTCTTCAAATTTTTCCTCTATTATAGCGCTCTTTTGATAGAGCCATGCTCTCGTCGATCCATCGCACATACTTAGCCTAAATTGGTAGGGAGAATATACCCCGATAACCGACGCAATCCTCTTGGTAAGTTCATCCAAACCATACTGGCTTTTCACACTAATACAAACACCCAATTTACCTAGGACTTCTAACCGACCCCAATCATCCAAAAGATCAACTTTGTTGAATACTAATAATTCAGGAATTTCGCCAGCCCCTATTTGTCCGAGAACCTCTCTAACTTGCTCCATACGAGCTTCGAAGTTTTCGTCAGAAATATCTACTACGTGCAATAACAAATCAGCACCTGAAACCTCCTCCAGAGTCGCATGAAAAGCCTCCACCAATTGATGAGGCAGTTGGCCGACAAATCCAACCGTATCAGCCAACATGCATTCTCGCACACCCGGAAGGCTTACTCGTCTAATCGTAGGGTCCAGTGTAGCAAACAACTTGTCTGCTACTAGCGCGTCAGCCCCGCTCAAAAGGTTGAACAAAGATGACTTTCCGGCATTAGTATAACCCACCAAAGCAATAGTTTGCGTTTCATTGCTATGTCGTAATCTTCTGTTCTGTCTTCTATTTTTCTCAATCTGAGCAAGTTTCTTTTCAAAAAATTTCACTCGATCGCTCAGCATCCGCCTGTCCAACTCGACTTGCTTTTCGCCCGCTCCCCTAAAGCCAATTCCGCCTTTTTGGCGATCCAAATGGGTCCAACCCCTAACCAATCGAGTCTGAGCATGTTTGAGTTGAGCAAGTTCCACCTGAAGTTGGCCCTCATGACTTAGGGCTCGATCAGCAAAAATCATCAATATTAGTTCGGTTCGAGTTACAACCCTACAATTAATCGCTGTCTCTATATTCCTCTGCTGTCCAGGAGAGAGTTCATTGTTGATCACCAACAATCCCGCCTCATGCTTCTTGGCAATTTGTTTGATTTCCTCGAGCTTTCCTTTGCCTATAAAGGACTTAGGATTAATTCGCTCCTTACACACCTCAAGAGATTCCACCACAACTAGTCCCGCTGTTTTTGATAACTCAAGCAGCTCGTTTAGATCAGGTGAGGGAGCCTTTTCAAAGGTTACAGAGATAAGGACGGCGGTTGCGCCTAATTCCGGCCTTTCAAACAGCATCTAACGTTGATACCGTGACCAGTCCGCTCCCGCACACCTTACTCTTCATACATTTCGGGCAAACTAATATTACGCGCTGGCTGAATAGTGGAAATTGCGTGTTTATATACCATTTGACTCACCGAACTCTTCAAAAGAATAGAAAACTGATCAAAAGATTCGATTTCCCCTTGAAGCTTGATGCCACTTACTAAATAAACGGAGACCGGCACTTTTTCTTTTCGGAGTTGGTTGAGATAGGGCTCTTGTAAGTTATTGATTTTATTTTTCATTTGCCTAGATAATTATTAATTGTACCTTCCTAAACGGGACCGATTTGCGTGCTTTCGGGTTCCTCCCACTGCACCGCACACGGTCTTGTTATCAAGCTCGACTATACTAGTCCCTTTAAATACTTATTAACACTTTCATCTCAAAAACCTAAACTGCCTCCAATGCTCGCTCGATCAACTTCATTTCTCCTGATAGACTGAAAAACTCTGCGTCTTCCCAAGATCGCAACCACGTCATTTGTTTTTTAGCCAGCTGTCTGGTTGCCGCCAGCGCTTCTTCTACGAACTCGTCTGTCTTGGTGCCCTGTTCAAGGTGCTTCCAAGCCTGACGATAACCTACAGATCTCATCGAGGGGCTGTCTGCATTCACACCGCTCTTTTCTCTCAAAACCCGCACCTCATCCAGGAACCCTGCTTCTAACATCGAACGGAAACGAATTTCAATCCTCTTATCCAAGTCTCGCCTTTGTTTTGGAGCGACCGCCAAAGTCCTCAACTGGTAACCTAGTCGTTCATGGAGATTCTGAGCCGGATTTTCAAGCCAAAAAGTCGAAATATTCTTTCCTGTCAACAAAAACACTTCCATTGCTCTCATTACCCGCTGTCGGTTATTAGGGTGAATGTTAGTGGCTGCTTCAGGATCAGCAACTTTCAATTCTTTATATAATTCGCCCAAACCATTTTGTTCCACTCTTTGCTTTAAATAAGCACGCACCTCTGGATCAGTCTTGGGTAATCTAGATATACCTTCCCGTAGACATTTGATGTAAAGCATCGAGCCTCCAACCAGAATAGGAAGCCGATCTTCTTTAGTAGCTTTATCAAGTAATTCGTCGACGTCACTCACAAAATCAGCGGCGGAATAAGCTTCCCGTGGATCTCTAATATCGATTAATGCATGAGGGTATTTTATCAAGGCGTCTTTGTGTGGTTTTGCAGTCCCTATATTCATACCTCTGTATACCATGGCCGAGTCAACGCTAATCAGTGTGGCTTTGCTCTCGCCTCCAATCCGATCATAGAGCTCCATCGCAATTTCTGTTTTTCCTGCCGCGGTTGGTCCTGTAATCAAAACAGCTCTGCGCAATTCACCTTCCACGGAAAAACATATTGTCCAGTTTTGACATATCAAAGCCAAAGTAGGTGGGGCGACCATGGTTGCACAAACCAGCGTTTTCGGTTTTTTCCATATCTCTAAGCAGACTGTTCATTTCCGCTAACTCTAACTTCCGATTTGCCCTAATTGCCCCATGACACGCTATGGTGGCCAATTGGTCCATTTGGCGTCTTTCAACTTCTCGTGACTCGCCATATTTAGCTAACTCAGCAAACATGTCTCTTGCTACTAATTCGACATTTTCTTTTTTCAGAATTGCTGGTATCTCTCTGAGAAACAAAGAACGTTCGCCAGACCGCTCTAAATGCAGACCGCTTCGACTCAATTCTTCTTTCATCTCTTCCAACAAATTGATCTCATCCAGTGATAAATCAACTGCTATTGGAACCAGGAGCTTTTGACTTGGCATACCGCCGATCTTGATCTGAGTCTTAAGCCTTTCATACAAAACGCGTTCATGTGCAGCATGCGCATCTACAACAATAAGCCCCTGCTTGTTCTGGGCAAGAATGTAAACTCCGTGTAACTGGGCTAACGCAAAACCTAAGGGCTCAGATCTACTTATAACCTCAGGGGTTGTCGAAATCTCGTAGTCTGCAGGCTCTCCAAATCCAATAGATTGACTCTGAAAATCTAGTTCTATTGCTTTACTAGCTTGATACGTATTTTCAGTTTCATTGAAGCCCCCAAAGGATTCCTTTTCTTCATCGATCTGATCTTCAGGTTTTATCTGCCTTAACCTTCTATTCAACGAGCCAAAAATAAAATCGTGTACTGTTCGTTGCTCTCTGAATCTAACCTCATGTTTCGTTGGATGGACGTTGACATCCACCATCGAGCTTGGGAGCTCTAAAAACAAAGCGAATACGGGGTGCCTGCCGTGGAACATGACATCGCTATAAGCCTGCTTTACCGCATGAGCAATCAGCTTATCTTTGACAGGTCTCCCATTAACGTAAAAGTACTGTTGGTCAGTTGATCCGCGATTAAGAATCGGCAAGCCTATCCAACCATGAAGTCGCAGATCATCGGTAACCGACTCAACGATGATCGATTTATTTGAGAAGTCACCACTAAAAACCATCTTTAAACGGTCTTCTTTATAACCAGGTACAAGCACTTTTTCTTTAACAGAGGTCCCAGATAGCGAAAAACCAACATCTAAATTCGACAAACTTAACCTCATCAAAGTGTTTTCAATTTGTCGATTCTCAGTTCGTTCCGCCTTTAAAAACTTTCTCCTTGCTGGTGTGTTATAAAAAAGATCTTCAACCCCGATGAACGTTCCTACACTCTGTGGGCTAGGTTTAGAAGACAAGAGACGACCTCCTTCTAGAACCAACTCCCATCCGGTATCGCTATCCGCTGTTCTCGAACGCAACGTCAATCTAGATACTGACGCTATACTGGCAAGAGCTTCGCCTCGAAAACCAAATCCGTCGATCTTGAATAAGTCATCCGCCGAATTTATTTTGCTAGTAGCATGACGAGAGACGGCCAACTCCATGTCCGCTTTATCTATACCAAAACCATCATCTCTAACAATTAAACTTTTGGCTCCGCCCTCGCGAACCTCCAATTCAATCTTTCTTGCCCCCGCATCAAGGCTATTCTCGAGTAATTCTTTAGCAACTGAAGCCGGTCGTTCCACCACTTCACCGGCAGCAATCTGGTTCGCCACCAAAGGATCCAATAACTTAACCCGTTTCATTCATCACCTTATCCTGGCTGGTATTACCAACTTTTGACCTATTTTTATTCGACTGGTTTTCAATGAATTGACCTCTCTCAGAGTTTTTGTTGTAACTCCGAATTTTTTCGCAATCTCCGACAACGTATCTCCTTTTTCCACCACATGGTTAGTTGTGTTTTGCCTAGCTGCCAATAGAGTGCCCACGGGTGGATCTTCTATGAAATATTTTTCTATCCCATTGGCTATGGCTCGCGATAGCTTTTCTTGATGCTCTAGTTGAGTGAGGCGCCTAGCTTCCTTAGGATTAGAGATAAAGCCGGCCTCAATTAATATCGAGGGCATATCAGGACGTTTCAAAACCATAAAAGCAGCTTTTTCAACTGTCTTTTTGTGAAGTGGCGTCACACTTTTGAGCTCACGAAGCACCGCACGACCAAGGTGATCGCTCTTCGATCTATTTGCATTCATAGACAAATCTAACAAAGTCTCTGCCAAAAAAGGAACGTCATTATTTAGATTTACATCGCCTGTAGTCCCTAGAATACTTAGTTCTCCGGCTCCTCCAATTAGGTCGGATTTTCTTTCGAGATCCTCTAACCATTTAGCAGATTCGCTTGAGGCCCCTTTTTCGGAGAGCATATAGACTGAAGCTCCGAAAACTTTCGAGCTCTTAAACGCGTCAGCGTGTAAGGAGATAAAACAATCTGCCCGATTTGTTCTTGCAAATTCGGTCCGCTTGATAAGAGGCACATAATAATCACCATCTCTCAATACAGTCCCTGACAACCCTGGCTTCGCATCGAGTTTTTTCTTCACACGGCGAGCTAGTTCAAGAACCACTTTTTTCTCTTGAATATTATTGGGTCCAATTGCTCCAGGGTCTTCACCCCCATGCCCAGGATCAATGACAACCTGGATATTTCTTAACCCTACTTTTTCGTCAAGTTTATAACTCGAGCTGATGGAGGCTGGACTTGCCATCTTTAGATCAACAACCAACCTATGTCCGTAAGATGCTACTGGATCAAGAATAAAGGCTTTAAAAGGAATTTTGCTTTCCGTCTCTATGACAAATCTATATCCGCCACCTCTATCAGCTCCTCTTACACTAACAAACCGTTTTGAAGATTGAGCCATTGAATTGACATCCAAGTCACGTTTAGGACGGGTATTCTTTAAATCTATTACAATTCGATATGGGTTATCCAAATGAAAAATCTTGTACTTTATCGACTCATCGGAATCGAAAACTATACGATTAGAGCTTGGGGCCTCGTGCATCCGAATATTTTTCAAATCTCCTGCAAGTAAATCAGCTGCACATGTAGCAATAAACAATATACTGAGTTGCAGAATTACCTTAATCAAAGTCAAAAACTCCTTCGATCTGTAATGATCGACCGGGGCTCGAATTAGTTTTCGAACTCTCTTCATACTTGAAATATAGGTTAAATGAAGGGCTAGGCAGCCAAGTGATCGCTTTGTCCGCCCATTCGATAAATTTAAGGCCTGAGCCGTCAATAATTTCATCAAATCCAAGAAAATCCAGTTCTTGAGGATCATTTATTCGATACAAATCGAAATGAAAGATTTCCATCGACTCCAGATAATAGGGTTCAAGTAATGTGTAAGTTGGGCTTTTCACATTACCTAAATACCCAAATCCTTGGAGAGCGCCTCTTACAAAGGTGGTCTTTCCAGCTCCTAGATCACCGAAAAGAAAGACAACGCTACTAAGTCGATTCTCCTTAACCAGGGTTTCAGCAAATTCACGCCCAGCATTAAGAGTTTCTACTTCATTTTTCAGAAAAAGAGAGCTAGTACGACTCATGGAGACATCAATTTAGGGAGAAATCGAATTACGTCAGTAGCGACCAAGCTTCTCTGCCCCATTATTTTTGATGCCTGATCAGCTGAAGCACTATGAAGTAAAACTGCATGAACAAGGGACTCCGCCAGACTCCCAAAACGTTGAACAGCAAGTCCAGCAATAATCCCTGAAAGAACGTCTCCCATACCCGCTGTTGCCATACCTGGATTCCCGTGACCACAAATTACTAGATTTTCCTGACAGAAAATAATTGAACCAGGACCCTTTAGGACTCCCATCACTGAATATTTCCTTATCAACTCTTTCGTTGTTTGTAGTCTATCTGTTTCAACTTGAACAACATTTAAGCCCAATAGTCTAGCCGCCTCCCCTGCATGCGGGCTGATAATCACGTCAGCATGGCCGGGGGAGCCTAGTTCAGCCATCCAGAACAGTCCATCTGCATCCACTACAGTGGGAATCTTGAGACCCATGCAAACCTCGTAAAGGCCTCTACCCCAGTCACTTCGGCCAAGGCCAGGACCAATCAAAATAGTTTCATATTTATCGACCTGCTTTGCAAAATCAGAACAATTCGCATCCACCACCATTACTTCCGGAATCCTTGAGGCAATAGCATTGAAGTGCTCTGGCCTAGTCGCAACAGTCACCAGACCTGCACCGGCGCGAAGTGCCGCCTCAGCAGCCATCAATACCGCGCCCGGCATACCAACATCTCCGCCTATTATTAATAAATGACCTTGCCGATTTTTGTAAGTATTTAGCGGAAGTTCTGGCAATTCTGAAGGGTCGAAAAACCTAAGATCAACCCCGGGAAACTCGTCAGTAATTGCAGGCGGCACACCTAGAGTATCTATTCTGACCTCTCCCGCCGAGTATGGGCCGGCACCCAAATAGAGCCCTAGCTTTCCTGTAATGAACGTCACCGTTACGTTTGCTACTACTGCCGTATCGACTATCGCTCCTGTACTAGCGTCCAAACCAGACGGAACATCCAGACTTAAAACGGGAAGATCAGAGCCGTTAATTAAAGTAATCGCTTGTGCGTAATTCTCTTTCATGCCTCCTTTTAGACCGGTCCCAAGGAGTCCATCCACGATCAGATCACCAGAAACAATTGCAGGAAGAGATGTTACTTCAAGCCGAGCCAATTCCAACTGATCGTAGGCCGCCCTCGCACTTCCGGATAGCGAAGAAAGATCACTAACCATAACAAGTTGGATTTTAATTCCATAATCTTGAGCGAGCCTAGCCAATAAAAAAGCATCGCCTGCATTATTTCCCTTACCCGAAAAAATGGTGACAGATCTAAGCGAAGGCCAACACTCTAACATCGTATTAAAGGCAAACTTTGCCGCTCTGCTCATTAACTCCAAAGGGGCTAAACTAAGCTTCTCAATAGCCAACGCGTCTATCGCTTTACTCTCGTCCGCCGAGTAGAGCTTTACATATTTATTGGACATGTCCACTAACAGCTTTCTCCATTCGGTTGCTATTATAAGCTCAACTCAACTCCGTGGATCATTAGTTTTGACCGGTAAAATTGAAGTCTTACCTTCATTAAAACAGATTCAAACATGGGGAAAGGAATTCGGATTCTCTAGCGTCGGCATATCCAATATTAATTTAAGTGAAGAGAGCAGTGCTTTTATCGAATGGTTGAGAAAAGGCTACGCTGGTGATATGACTTACCTAAAAAGAAACATCAAAAAAAGACTCCACCCCGAACTTTTAGTACCAGAAACTCACCGAGTTATCTCGTTCACGATGGACTACCTACCTCCTGACACTCACCCAAAAAAAACGCTAAAAGATAACAAGAAAGCCTATATCGCTCGTTACGCTTTAGGCAGGGATTACCATAAAAAGATGCGCAAACAACTCGCAAAATTGGCGCAAAAAATAAGCCTTTCAATTCCTTACCAGAAATATCGGGTATTTGCTGACTCGGCACCGGTATTGGAAAAACCACTTGGAGCAAAAGCTAACCTTGGATGGATTGGCAAAAACACGCTTTTGTTAAACAAAGGCCAAGGTTCCTGGTTTTTCTTGGGAGAAATATTCACAAATGCACCGCTCAAAGTAAATCAATCAACAACTGAAAATGCTTGTGGTAAATGCTCTGCCTGCATTTCGGTCTGTCCAACTAACGCGATTATCAGCCCAGGGGAGTTAGACGCAAGAAAGTGCATTGCCTACCTGACAATCGAACATAAAGGAGTTATTCCTGTCGCGCTTAGATCGTTAATCGGCAATCGAGTATTCGGCTGCGACGACTGCCAGATATTTTGTCCAGTAAATAAGAATCCATCATATACCACCTCCTCAGATTTTCTTCCGAGAAACAACTTACATAGCAGCTCTCTACTCGAATTATTTAAAATGAACGAAGCGCAATTTGAAAAACTTACGCGTGGCTCGGCGATAAGGCGAATTAACTACGATCAATGGCAGAGAAATCTCGCAATCGGCATCGGTAATGGTGACTATGATGAGCAAGCAATAAAGTTCTTAACTGAAAGAAGGATAACGTGCAGTGACATGGTGACCGAGCATATAGATTGGGCAATCAGGCAATTGAAAAGTACGGCGGTGTCATCCCGAAACGAAAAAGTGATCCCGGTAAACCTTTAACTCTTCTATAGACTCTCGTATATCAAGAAGCGCGCTGTGAGAACCCTTTTTCTTAATCAGGTCTTGTAGCTCCGGTTTCCATCTTTTCGACAGCTCTTTTATCGAACTCACATCTATATTTCGGTAGTGCAAAAAGGACTCAAGAGTAGGCATATAACGATTCAAAAACCTTCTATCCTGGCAGACACTATTGCCGCAAAGAGGCGCTTTACCCGAAGCCACAAATTCATTGATAAACGAGAGCGTCATGGCTTCTGCTTCCCTCTCTCCTACTCCCTCTTTTTCGATACGATCCAGCAACCCTGACCTCGAGTGGTGAGTTTGATTCCATTCATCCATCTCTTCGAGAAAAATCTGCCCTTGAGATATCGCTAATACTGGACCCTCGGATAAGACATTTAGTTCCGAATCCGTGATGATCGTGGCTATCTCAATAATCCGTTCTCGCTCCAGATCTAACCCCGTCATCTCCAAGTCGATCCAAACTAAGTTAGGGTGCACTTCCACTTTACAATCCTTTTTCCAATTTCAGTTATTATGGTTCAAATCTGATCAAAAAGAATTGGGTATATGGACCCTATCAAACTGTATTCAACAGAAGATTTAGTTAAGGCTCTCACAAAAGAGAAAGTGCTGCTCATTCAAGTGACAGATATCTCTACCTATGCGAGCGGCCACATTCCAGGTGCAGTGCTAGTTACGCCACAAGAGATCATGAACGATGAGATGCCCGCGGTTGGCAAATTACCGTCGTTTTCCAAAATCAATGATCTTCTAACTACTATCGGCTACCAACGAGACGATCTAATAATTGCTTACGACAACGAGGGTGGCGGCTGGGCAGGAAGGTTTCTCTGGCTTATGGACTGTATCTGCCATCAAAATTTAGGCTACTTGAACGGCGGCTTGCCCGCATGGGTAAGCGAGAGACGGCCTTTGGAAACTATGCCCCCCACTAGAAAAGAAGAACGATCAGAAATTACGCTCTCGATAGATGCTGTCGCTGACGTAGAGGAGGTAATGGATGCGATCGAGAGTCCAAGTAGCATTATTTGGGATGCAAGATCCCGCGGTGAGTTTAACGGAACAGATCGGAGAGCCGCTAGGGGGGGTCATATTCCATCAGCAATCCACTTGGACTGGCTAGAACTCAGAGACCCTTTCAATTTCTTTCGACTGCCTAAGGATCTGAGCGCCCTTCTCGAAGCGAGCGATCTTTTGTCCGGAAAGAACATCATTACTTACTGTCAGTCGCACCATCGATCTGGGCTTTCATATCTTATTGGCCGATTATACGGAACGAACATCAAAGCCTATGCTGGGGGCTGGGCTGAGTGGGGCAATCGAGTGGACACGCCCATCGCCATATAAGGAGAAACGTTTTGTTCACAATTTTACAAAAGATTATTCCACAACATTTTACTTCGAGACTAGTAGGCCGAATCGCCTCCTCGAAAAACTATGTGGTCAAGACTTTGTTAATTCATCTCTTTAAAACCTTTTATAAGGTATCGCTAGCAAATGCCAAGATACAGAGAGTCGAAGACTACAATTCATTCAATGAGTTTTTCACAAGAGAGATCACCATTGAATCAATTAAAGACAAGCAAACAAGTGGCCTCATTTTTTCGCCAGCAGAAGGGATGATCAGCCAGATCGGTGAAATTCGGGATGACAAACTCATCCAGGCTAAGGGGCATAGCTATTCGCTCGCCGAGCTTTCGGGGTTGAACGTAGAACCTTATGCTGGCGGATCATTTATTACCATTTATTTATCCCCGAGTAATTATCATCGAGTACACCTTCCTATATCAGCAACACTAAAAAAAACCG
>CAJWGQ010000010.1 GCA_913041025.1 uncultured Gammaproteobacteria bacterium
CCTTACATCCCTTACCCAGAGCCAAATCCAGCAAAAAATATGTCGCATATATGGGGGGCATAGAAGCCATGTATCGCATGGCTCTTGAAGATTTTAATAAAGGTGAGTATCGATGGGTTGCAGAACTACTCAACCATGCTGTCAGCGTAGACCCGGACCATCAAGCATCGCGCGGCCTGCTAGCAGATACCTATGAGCAACTGGGTTATCAATCCGAGTCGGCGCCATGGCGAAATTTCTATTTATGCGGCGCAAAAGAATTGAGGTATGGCGTTCCCGCCGGATCCTTATACTCAGCCAGTGAGGGAACCCTGCGAGGGATGCCGCTTGATAATTTATTTAAGGCAATGGCCGTCCGCCTAATTCCCTCTAAAGTAGAAGGACTTGACCTGGCGATTAACTTGAATTTTACCGACCTAACCGACCAATTTAGGCTGGAAATTCGCAATAGCGTATTGCACGGGTTTAGAAATTTCGCAGAAAAAGAAGCTGCGACCGAGCTGGTCTTGAGTTCTATAAATTTCAAGAGAATGATGTCCGGTCTTATCACCGCAGCGGAGTTAATCAAAAGCGATGACATGAAAATAAAAGGTGATGCCAAGCCTCTTTTGCCTTTGCCTTCTTACTTTGACTCTTTTCAGCGAAGGTTTCCGTTGGTTATTCCTCAACCTTTTGAGTAAATCGGTCCCAAACGATTCCTATCAAACACAAGGCCAGGCCAATTAAAGCAAGGTCAGTATTCCCGACCTTGTGAATACCAAAAAGGCTCAGTCCAGGCACTGCAATGAACAAACCAGCCACCAAATTCAGTACTCGTCCAAAAACAGAGGGCAACTGTTTGTAAAACGGCAAAAAGCCCTGCAAACCCCCTGCAATAAAACAAATTCCCACCAAAGCTTCCAAAACAACCTGCACTACAACGCCTGGCGACGCTGCCATTAAAAAGGCGCTATCAAGAACAAATATGAAAGGAATGACGTAGAGCACCGAACCCATGCGCATGGCACTAACACCAGTTCCTAAAGCGCTCGCTTTAGCAATTGAAGCAGCCGAATAAGCTCCAAGAGCTACAGGCGGGGTAATATAAGAGAGCATTGCCCAGTACAAGATAAACAAATGGGCAGCCAAAGGATTCAAACCCTGACCAACCAATGCCGGTGCCAAGACAATTGCTAAAAAAATGTAAGCCGCGGTAACCGTCATCCCTATACCCAATACGAAACTCGTCAAAGCCCCCATTATTAACAATAGGAACAGGTCATCTTGAGCAATAGCCAAAAGATCATTAACCAAGGTGCCACTAAGCCCGGTTAATGAGAGCGAACCTACTATCAAGCCAACTCCTGACAGAATCACAATCAACTCGACCAATAATTTCCCGACGGAAAGAGATAACTCGATAAATTTCGATTTATTCATCCTGTCCTCGCCAGAAAACAAACTCAGCACAATTAATGCGAGGGAGGCATAGTAAGGTGCAACCGCTTCTTGCTGTAACACGAGCAGTAAAAATATGAGAAGCCCGAAGGCCCCCAAGTAATGCCAGCCCGATCGAAGGACAGAGATCAGCTGCGGTATCTTTTCTTCGTCAATCCCTCTCAAACCCTCGCGACCTGCATACGAATCGATCTGCACGTAGAGGCTAAAGAAATAAAGTACTGCTGGTAAAAATGCCGCCAAAGCAACCTGCGAGTATGGGATATCCAAAAAGGAAGCCATAACAAAGGCGGTAGACCCCATTATTGGCGGAAGCAAAACTCCACCGGTGGAGGCGCAAGCTTCAACTGCTCCTGCTGTCTCAGCTCGCATCCCCGAGTTCTTCATTGCAGGAATAGTTAACTGTCCTGTGGTCATTACATTCGTCACCACACTTCCACTCATCGAACCCATCAAACCACTTGAAAATATCGCCACCTTCGCCGGTCCGCCTCTCTGTTTTCCCATCAAAGAAAACGCCAAATCTAGAAAGAATTGCCCGCCACCCGTTTTTTGAAGGACCACACCGAATAAGATGAACCCGATCACCAGGTTGGCAAATGCCCTGAAAGGCAAACCGAACACGCTCTCAATCGATAGCAAATGATAAGCAGCCGTTTCCTGCCACGACGACTGCAAGCCACTCAATGGCCCTGGCATCATTTCTGTAAACAGAGGAAGACTCGAAAACAATGCTGCAATAAAAAAAAGCACCCAACCCGCACTTCTTCGAAGTGCCTCTAAAACCAATAACCAAAGCACTAAACACAAATAGGTCATCCACTCTGGTGCCCCAAACTCCCATGCGTTATCAAGGCTTTCCTCTGCCGTCACTAATAATGCCGACATGACTATCATCGCAGTGACAGCTAACAAGGCATCAAGAACTGGCCTGTTCCCATAGATGAGAAAAGCAAAAGGCAGCAGCAGCATTAATAACAAATAGTAGAACTGGGTTTCAATTCGCATTACGGCTTCTAAAAGCTGCAGCTCACCAAATACCATTAGCATGTCCATAGCGATAAACACGACTATCAGAGCCACAAGAACTAGAAGCCGGTCAACCAGTCTATTCATCATTTCTGCCAGACTGGATTAATACCCTCTTTTTCTAGCGCTTCCGATCGAAATTCCAGCCAGCCCTCTCGAAATTGATCATCTGAACCGGAAAAAGTGTCTTTAAAATGCGCCCACCCCCTTGCCAAAACCTCCTGACGCTCTATCAGCTTCAAGTTATGTGCATCATATTGGTCAGACCAGACTCCAATAGATCTAAAATAATCGACCGCTCCCACATGATAAGGCACGACCCAGTCAAACACCTGACGATTCATTGCCCATCCAATTGAACCAGGATCTGAGTCTTTAAATTCATCGTAATGCGTATCAATCACATAGGTCACATCGCGAACCAGCTTGCGATCCGTATGATCCATTGTGATCAAAATAGGATAAGGGTACGTCGCACCTTCGTGAGGATCCGCTCGACTAATCGCAGCACCACGGGTAGCGAAATGCGGAATTAAAAAAGGCACTATTTCATGCATTTTCTCCCAGCAAACTGAATTCTCATGCGGAGCAGGAGGCCAAAACAAACCTCGAGGAGAAGCTTCGGCCTTCCGCGCTGGGCCAGAGACGGTATTGGCATAAGCCGCATCAACCTTATTGTTAACCAGGCCAGTCCACATCGCATTGTAACCGGGGAAGTTAACACGCTGAACGTCATCCCAGGTCAAACCACCACAGGCTAGAAAGGCTTCTGTCGGTACATTAACAGCGGGTGCTCCTCTCACATAAGGAACTCGCTTGCCTCGCAAATCAGAAAAAGTCGTTATATCCAGGTTTGCCGCCACGCCCAAAGACTGATTGCTTTCGCCATTAGAGGTCAGAATTAGGCGAACTTTCAAAGGCCCCCAGTTTTCTGAAGCAAACTGATACAAACCCTCTTGAGCAAAATAGGTCGCTATGCCATTCGCGGAAAACTGCACGCGACCCTTCACCAAAGGAAGCAACCTAGACACATCGTTTTTTGCAGGAAGCACTCTCAGATTAACATCGTAATGGTCTTTTAGGACTTTCCCTATTGCGACAGACTGGTTATACCCTGTCGTTCCCAAATTGTAAGCGCTCCATGCCATTGTTTTATCAAACTGAACCTCAGCCAGGGCACTTGCACAGAAAACAGCGCTTAGTAAAGATAATCTGAATAATCGCAAAATAACCTCCAAGTGAGCTTTCGCAATGTAGGCAATCGCCTTCTTCCGGTCAATGAGAACTCGCTACAGCTAGCTAATTCGTCAAACAACTTGATACTTAAAAAAACCTGAATGAGAATACTCAACAATGAAATGCTTACTTCTCCTTTTTACTGTGAATTTGCTTGTTTTAGGCTCCGGCTGCTCGCAAAGCAAAAGTGAGAACACTAATATGCCGCCCAGTTTTTTAGACCCTGCACCCAGCAGGCCAATCTCTGAGACAGCCATATGGTCTGGTATTAACCTATTAACAGACCCTCCAATGAGCGACTATTTATTGGTGATCAAAAAAGACCAAGTTGTTGGCTGGGGTCAACGCGGAACCGTCGAAGTACCCAACGACTCAATGGGGGTAGACATGAGAGCTTATTGGATAGCTCCAAAGGCTGGTGCAGAATTCCACTACTCAAGTGCGGGTGAAATTCAGTTAAAGGATTTCCTTGTTCTGAAAGGAGGAGACCTTGGTGAAGCTACATCTTTGGACAAGGCTACCATTGTAGGCGAAGTTACTAATTTAACTCTGGACTTCTTTCAACCCGAATAACCTTGCAAGTCAAATAACTAAGTAAAGACCGGCAATCGTTCAAATGATCCTTTTAGTACCTTGGTGCTATCAACCTTCAACCAATCTTCAATCGCTGTAGCATAAACCTGACGGAAGTCTGTCGTATAGGCCAAGTTTCCGCTATCGATCAAGTTCACTAGACTTGGCAAAACACCATAATGGCCACCATTAACCTTATTGCCTATGAAAAACATATTATTGGCACTTCCATGATCGGTACCCAGATTTGCATTTTCTGGCACGCGTCTACCAAATTCAGAATAGACCATGACCACCACTCGATCCCCGTGCCCTAACCGTTGCAGATCATTGACAAAACCGAATATGGCGTCGCTCGCATAGCTCAGTAATCGTCTGTGAAGATTAGGTTGCTGCACATGGGTATCAAACGCGTTGTTTCGAAAAGACACGTGATATAACTGAGTTTCCAGGCCAGCATCAATACAGGACGCAACTTTTGGTAAATCCATCGGAACAATTCCGTAATCGACGTTCGTTTCGTAATCAGACCAGGCATTTCTAATACGTTTGGCTGACGTTTTTGCGCTGACGTCTACCGCCTTTAAAAACTCGCGATTTGAATTTTCATATCTGGCTTCTACGGAAGAGGAGAAATCAACCTGATTCATCCAATAACTTCGCTGAAACCTCATGGGGTCGTCAAAAACAAGCGGCGTATGTATCGCACTTTTTACTGCGAGCGATTGAGTCGAGCCAACATTAATCAGAATATCCTCGGCCTGTTTAGAGCGCATGACATCGGCGGTTCTTCCCATCCAGCCAAATTCATCACCACCATTAGGAGTACCTGTATGCCAATAGGCCATGGAGGTAAAATGTGAATATGAGGGTCTCTCATAGCCACAACCATGAATGATCGCTAACTGATTGTTCTGCCATAGTTTTTCAAAGCCAGACATACCGGGATTCAAACCAAAATGATCATCAAGCTTGAGCACTTGCGATTCCGGTATGCCAATCGTTGGTCGGTGCCGATAATAGGCATCATCAGCAAAGGGAACCACCGTGTTCAAGCCGTCGTTACCCCCAGACAACTCGACCACCACAAGAACAGGCAAATCTCGAGAGAATGGCCTGGCAGCTATAGGTGGCATTAGACTTGTTAGCCCTAAAGCAACTGTTCCCTTCAGCAGATCTCGACGACGAATCATATCTAAGCCCTCCTCTTAACCCAGCTGGTATTCAGGCAAACTCAACATACTGTGCAATAACTTCCTGAGCGGTTCCTCCAGAAAACCGGCGGACGATCTTAGATCAGACCCTCCGATCTCCTGCTCTAGGAAGTCGACCAACTGGTCTAGCGCTTCTTGCTCTAGCGACACCTCAAAAAATAAATCGTGAAAAAGAGCGATCACCTCTTCTGGAGTCTCGGCCTCTGCCGACAAGACCATGTCAGTCAAGCTACCCCCAAAAGTTGAGCGCTCTATTGGTTTGACTCTTTGAATAGCCATCTGCCAGCCCCGCATGCTACCCAGGCGTGTGTTGAAAGCTTCATCTCTGTCAGCCATCATATTTGAATCGGACATCATACCCGCCTCTTGATCCACCCCTGTCGGCTTGGTCGCCATCGTAATTGTCATGCCTTGGCGCAGTCTGTCTTGGACATTAACCACCTCTGGCGTAAAAACGGGATAACGATCTGGAGGCACGAATCCAATATCCGGGAAGAGCGAGTCCAAAACAAAATTTCCTCTTTCAAACAACAAACTCGGAGTGATCCAGCTCCTGCCCTCCGACCACCCCGCTACTGTTGGGGGGTGCATCAACCTCTGGCCAAGCGAACCTGTCACCACATTGAAGTCAGGTATACCAGGCACTTGATTCATGCCGAGCTTTTTATAAGTTGAGATAACCAACTCAACCGGACTCTTTATATGGGTACCCCTATTTTTATCAGAATAAAAATCTTCCGAGAGAAAGAGTGTCGTCATAAATTCGCCCAGATCAAAGTCTTGTTCTCTTAGTAGGGCTCCAAGCTCTTTAACCTCAGATTCCGAAAGCTGATCATTAACAAAATACCGATATATCTTCGCAGCGATGAATTCGGCAGTGACAGGCTGCTCCAAGATCAAATCAATAATATCCGTACCCGAAAAATTATCTTCTTTCCCTAGAAAGCGTTTCACTCCCGAATCATGTTGCTCCTCGTCTATGTAAAAGACCAAATTTCGAGAATTCCATCCGGTAAACGCCCTCGCCGCTTCTTGCACATCCTCCTCTGAATAGTGACCAACGCCCATCGTGAATAATTCCATGATTTCACGGGCAAAGTTTTCGTTTGGTGAATCTTTCGTATTAACGCCCGCATCAAGAAAGGCGAGCATGGCGGGGTCCTGTGAAACTGCTATCAGTAGCTCCCTGAAATTCGATAGACCTTTTTCCTGGAACAATTCAAGCTGCTTCAACATCTTGCGATAGTCTCTGACTTTGTCCTCATTCGTCGCAAAATGCCCATGCCAAAACAAAGCCATTTTTTCCTGTAACGGGTGATTCGTCGTTAACATTCGGTTCGCCCACCAGTAACTGACCCGATCAGTTTCCAACCGGCTTGCCCGTAACCAATAAAAGAACTTATTAACAATGGGCTGAATGGGACGATTGCCGCCGGGCTTCACGTTAATCCCCAGAGCATGACCCTGCTCTTTCGCGAAACTCGTCGTGGCAGTCCTGCTAGACGGAAAAGGGCCCAGACCTTCATCAAAGATACCCGAGTGTTCGAATGCTCTGCCGTTTGGCTCTCAATCACCATCGCCAAAATATACAACCGCCGCTTTAGCTTCTTTCGTGGCTAGCAATGCGATTTCTATAGGTAACAATCCGAAACCCGCCCTGGAGGCACAATGAGTAACGTGATTCTCGCTCCATAGATCCACTGCAATCGGTTTCAAATTCAGCGAACAAACTATCGAAAATCCAAACAGCGTGACAAAGGCAACTAGTAAGATAGGAATTCGCTTTTGTTTGGCAGGCATTGTTTAATTCGTTATCTTATAAAATTGGCGGTCTTAGCCATTGCATTCTGACTAAGCCTAAAATCTTTAGAACAACCTGTAAACGGGAGTCGACATGAAAAACCCAACGACCAACAAATCACTTTTATCAGGTACTAGAAGAAAGTTCCTGCAATATGGGACTGCTATCGGAGTTGGTGCTCAGTCTTTCTTGAATTCGGGTAACGTCAAAGCCGCGGTAGTCGAAGGCAAAGAAGCTGCGGGGCTAGGTGAGGAATGGCCTAAAATGCAATACCGCACGCTCGGAAGAACCGGACATAACTCAAGTCGCCTCGTCTTTGGGTGTGGTGCAACACTTTCAAGAGAGCCTCATGACGACCTACTGCATGCGGCATTCGATGCTGGAGTAAATACCTTCGACGTGGGTTTCAAGCACTACTATGGCAATGCTGAGAAAAACATGGTCGATTTTCTGCGAAAAAAACGAGACGAGATTTTCTTGATCTCTAAAGGGTTTGTTGCATCAGATACTGACTGGGATGAAACAATCTCCGTGGAGCAGGCCAAAAAGGCAGCAGAAGGCTGGACCGCTTACCTAGATGAAAGTCTTCGCGAAATGAAGACCGATCATGTCGACGCCTATTATTACATGGGTCAAAATAACGTATCCGTAATCAAGAGCGAGGAAATCTATAAAGCCTTCGAAACCGCCAAAGCCAAGGGCAAGGTATCTTATCTGGGAATTTCTACACATCAAAATGCCGCCAATGTTCTCGATGCGGCCGCCGATACAGGCTGGTTCGATTTAGCCATGATCGCCATCACACCTGGCGGCTGGTATGACTGGGAAGACAAATCAATTCTCCCAGGGTCTCCTTCTCTTAAGGAATTACAGCCAGTACTCAACAAAGCCAAGGAAGCAGGTATCGGGCTCGTTGGAATGAAAGCTGGTCGTTTTATCGCAGGTAGAGCCTGGCTGGGGTGGGGAAATCCTGACGCTTTTGACCAATACTATGACGAGAAGCTACTCAAAGCTAAACTCAGTGCCTTCCAAAGAAGTTACGCCTTCGTTCTAGAAAATGGCCTCGACGTAGTGAATGCCGACATGCAGAATCTCCTGCACTTAAAAGAAAATTTTGTAGCGGCTGCGACTTCGTCAGACTATTTTAATGTAGCGTAGAACACTGAAAGCATTATTTTTTCAACCCTCTTGCGGTATTGCAGGTGACCTTAACCTGGCCGCAATGATTGATTTAGGCGTACCAGAGTCTCACCTTCAATCTGAGCTTGGGAAGCTCGCGGTCAATCATGAGTTTCAGCTGATCGTTGAACCCTCCAGCAAACAAGGCATCCACGGCACAAAAGCATCGGTCAATGCCCAAGAAGGGCAAGTTCATCGTCATCTGTCCGATGTGACAGAAATCATAAAACAAGCCAAATTTTCGCAATCGATAGAAGACAGGTCATTAGCAGTCTTTCAATCGATCGCAGTTGCCGAGGGCAAAATTCATTCAATCAGCCCAGACAAAGTACACTTTCACGAAGTTGGCGCAATTGATTCAATTGTGGACATAGTGGGAGCAGCCATATGCATAGAATACCTGGCGGTCGATACGATTCTAAGTAATGCGGTAGAAGTAGGAAGTGGGTTTGTCGATTGTGCCCATGGACGATTTCCCGTGCCAGCGCCGGCAACACAGGAACTGCTTAAAAATGCGCCCTGTCGTTATGGCGGCGTCAGCGGCGAAAGCACCACCCCGACAGGCGCCGCGATACTAAACACCTTCGTCAAGGAATTCGAGCCCAAAGGCGTGTTTATACCCAGAGAAATTGGATATGGAATTGGTCATAAAGACTTTGAGTTACCGAATGTATTACGCGTTGCCATCGGAGAATATGCGTCCCCTAATACCGCGCCTATAAAACACGTCAAGATCGAGGCCAATATTGATGATATGAACCCTGAGGCCTTTGATCCGTTAATAAAAACTCTATTTAAAACAGGAGCTTCGGACGTTTACCTTAATCCGATTATGATGAAAAAGAACCGCCCCGCTCAATGCTTGGTGGTATTATGCGAGACCTCCAACTCAGAAAAAATCTCAAAAACCATTCTAAACAACTCTTCGACCATCGGACTAAGGGTCATTCCTTTCGACAAGGTCGTTTTGCCTCGCGAGGAATCCACGATTACCACCACTATGGGCGAGGTTCGTATTAAGACTGTCACGCAACCAGACGGGCAGACTCGCTGGAAGTCGGAGCATGACGATATTGCGATGATCGCACAGAACTTCAACGAGAATTATCACTCGATCAAGCAAAAAATCGATGCGGAAATAAGTCTGTTACTTACCCAAAAATCTTAGTGGTTAACGGTTAGGCTACGGCTCCGCTTGTCTTAAGTTCCTGTATCTCTGATTGATTCATACCCAGCTCCGTGAGTATTTCGTCCGTATCCGAGCCCGCCGCCGTCGCCACTTCAGGTAACTGAGGCGATGTTCTCGAAAAACGCGGTGCCGGGGAGGCCTGAATCAGACCTTCCGACAGAGCAAAAGTCTCTCGCTCGGAGTTGTGCGGGTGACTGGCTGCTTCTTCAAGAGTGAGGATGGGTGCGTAACAAATGTCCGTTCCCAGCATGACCTCATCCCACTCATCGCGTGTTTTGAGGATAAAAACTTCTTCCAATTTTTGACGTAGATTAGGCCAGTCATCTCGACTCATCTGTTTCGGTAAGTCATGGTCATTCGCTAAACCAGTCTTCTCAAGCAACAGTTCATAAAACTGCGGCTCAATCGATCCAATCGAAACGTGCTTACCATCCTTGGTCTCGTAGGTCCCATAAAAGTGAGCACCACCATCGAGTAAATTCGTACCTCTGTCGGAACTCCAGCGCCCTGTGTTCATGATGCCGAAGACCGCATTCATCAAAAGAGCCGAACCGTCGGTCATTGCTGCATCGATCACTTGGCCTTTGCCGGATTTTTGCGTTTCAAATAGAGCTGCCGCGATTCCAAAAGCAAGCAGCATCCCGCCTCCACCAAAATCTCCAACCAGATTAAGCGGTGGTGTGGGGTTGCTATCTTTTTCGCCAATTGCATGGAGCGCTCCAGACAAAGAAATGTAATTGATGTCATGACCAGCTGCTGACGCCATGGATCCAGTTTGACCCCAACCAGTCATACGCCCATAAACGACTCTAGGGTTTCGCGCTAGGCATACGTCAGGCCCCAAACCCAACCTCTCCATTACTCCAGGTCTAAATCCTTCAATCAAGACATCGGCCGTCTCGATTAGACGCAATACGGTTTCAACACCTTCAGGCTTTTTAAGATCAACACCAATACTTTTACGCCCCCTAGCTAGAAAATCGGTCTTGTTAGCCTCTTGACCGACTGATGCTGAACGATCAACGCGAATAATTTCAGCCCCCATATCAGCCAACATCATGCCACAAAAGGGACCAGGCCCTATTCCCTGCAATTCAACAACTCGAACTCCCTCAAGTGGCCCCATAACTAATCCCCAAAAAATGACTAACTTAACAAATATTGCCGGCTATTTTCAGCATTTAATCCAAACCAACTGACTTCAGGGGCTCGATTTTAGTATCATTAGTCTCACTCAGGAGGTGTTATGGTCGATTTAGACGAATTAAAAAAAGATTTTTTGAACGAAGAGTTCGATAGCAAAGAGTTCCAACTCGATGCAGACAAGGTAGTCACGGCGGCGCTTGCTTCCGGAGAGACTCGCTCCTGTTTTGTCGATATGGACGATCCAGAATTTCAGGCAACACCCGCCTACTTGTGCAGTATGGCATCTGGCCGACACCTGCCCATTGACTTTCCAAAAATTGGGGGACTACCCATGGACGGTGGAAAAGCGGTGACCTGTCATGCTCCAGTGCCTTGCGGAGAAACACTTACAGGGAAGACTCATCTTCACGAGATCTACGACAAAAAAGGTCGTTCGGGCAGGATGATATTCGTTGTCGCAAGGATGGACCTATATAATTCTAGCGACACCCATCTTGCGACCATGGACTCTAGAATGGTAATTAGGGAGAAACCTGCATCATGACAGTAGAAAACATCAATGACGTCGAATTTGGCGAGGAGTTGGCGAGTTTTACACCAGATACTTCACTAGAAAACTGCAGCAAATTTGCTAGAGCAGTGGGCTGGGGTGGGCCAAGATTTGAAAGTCATGAAGGCGCCCAAAAAGAAGGCTTCCCCGGTGCCTTGGTCCCAGGAATCATGGGAATGGGCTTTATGACTTCCACAATTCATGCGTGGGCACCAAACGCTAAGATTGAAAAAATTGACACCATTTTCAGAGCCCCGATGATCGCTGACACCACCTCTATTATCGGCGCGGTGGTCACAGACATCGACAGCGATGAGGGATTAGTCGAACTCGACATGACGATAAAAAACGACGCAGGAGAAACACGCGTACTGGGCACCGCCACGGTCAAGATACCCTCTTAAAACCAGTACGTACTACCCTGGATTTATCAGTTCCATTTCAGTACCAACTTTTACTGGGGAATCGGATCCTTCGTCTCTCTTTAGTAATCCAAAGGCTGCTTGAGAGGCGTCTACCCCAACGCTTATTGCATCGTCCCAGAAGATTGGTCGTCTGAAGTAGATGTTGCAAGCAAAGCAATCAGGTGACCGCGATGCCCAAAAATCTGCCATCAGATAATGAACCCCCATGCCTCCGCCTATTATGGGAGCACGAAACCCCCCGGCTTTAGCCGCCGCTTCATCATAGTGAATTGAGTTACCTTCCGAACTGTAATTCTTGACGATATCAGGGGTTAGCTGAAACGCGTTCTTTTGATCAAGTGAAGATACGTCTTTGATAACCGGCTCAGGTCGAACACCAGCACCGCCTTTTTCTGAAGAGTTGGGGTTTGGTCTTAGAGAAACTCGATTTGCTCGCAGAACCGTCTGTCCTTCCTGATCGGAAAACCACACATGTGTCTCAACTCGCTCTCCCCGTGCAACCTCCTGGACAGACTCTATACGGCCCTCGACTAACAGCAGTTCGTCAAGAAGAGCAGGGCGAATAACCTCCAGCGACTGCACCATATTGACAGCGCCCTCTGCAGAAATGCCGCTATTCACCCCAGCCTGAATGGCTATTCCGATGAAGAAGGAGGGATCAGCTGCGCCAGCAAAAACATTGGGGTCTATTCCACACGTAGTTAATTTCTCGTGTTGGTAACCCCTAGTAACGCCAACCATATCAGGTTCTAGCTGATAACCCTCCTCAGGTTCCTTCCACTGAAAATCCGACACAAACTCGTTATCGCCACATGTGGGTACCACCACATACAGTCAGTGCCTGGCCTGTCACGTAGGAACTGGCTTCCGAGGCGATAAACACAGCAATACCCTTAAAGTCATCGGATTCACCAAATCGTCGCATAGGGGTTTGCTCGGTTACTCGAGCTGCCGCTTCAGGGTTGTCCCATAATGCTTTCGCAAAGTCCGTCTTGATTAAACCAGGACACAAGGCGTTAACGCGAACCCCTTTGGGGCCCCATTCCGCTGCCAGATTTCTGACCAAAGCGATGTCTGCTAACTTCGAAATATTGTAGGTACCTAGTGTCTCGGAAGGAGAGAAAGCCCCAGTACTCGATGTAATCATTATGGAGCCGCTTCCTTTTTCCAGCATATCCTTGGACACCATCTGACAGAGCCAGTGATTGGAACGCACATTAGAGTTCATCGTCTTGTCAAATGCCTCATCTGGGATATCTGACATAGACCCGTAAAAAGGATTCACTCCGGCATTGGCAACCAAAGTATCAATAGGGCCTAAGCGCTCTTTGGTTTCATCGACCAGTGACTGGAGCTGTTCCTTATATCCAATGTTGCAAGCGATGGCGATTGCCCTGTCCTCTCCACAAGCATCATTAATCTCTTTAGCGGTCTCCTCACACTGATCGAGTTTCCGACTTGAAACAACCACTTTGCTTCCATGTTCTGCCAGGGCCATTGCCATTGACTTGCCCATGCCTTTTGAGGCGCCTGTCAACAGGGCAACTTGCCCGGTTAAGTCAAAAAGATTTGTATTTATTCCCAATTTAAATTCCCCTTAATCATTATTATCTTCCCAAACCAATATTTCGCCCGAACCGGTCAGCATGACCGAGCCAGGCATAACTCTTAGCCGCCATGGATCTAACCTGAGACCCGCAAAATTTTCAGAAGCGGCTGATTCCCAGCCAGGAATCATACTAGGATCATAACCCACAGGGGCAGGTCCATTCACGAATTTATCCCAAATTACCTGTTTTGCCTCTGGCTCTTCCACCCAGCTTGCATGGCACTCTGCCAAACAGGTGTCCTGATTTTTCGCCCAATAGTTACACGATACATAGGCACTGATGCGAAGATGCTCTTTTTTTGTTCGAGTCGGCCCTGTGGCAATCCAGCCAACGAGCTCTTCGCCTTTCAACTCCCAAATTGGATGCAGCACCCTGGAACGTGGCCTACCCTTCTTATCAATAGTGGCCACGTTACACCAAACTATTTCGTGCGCCATCTTTACAAAGGCGCTCGCTGTTTCAGAAAAATCAGCCATAAAATATCCCTAACTTTCGGATCTCTTTTCTACATTTTGCCAAAGTGTACGGCCATCAACCTCGTTGATGTCACGATACCCGCAAAAAGCCATCGTCAAATCCAATTCATTCAACATTAATTCAAGACAGCGCGTTACACCTGCTTTTCCCATTGCACCCAGTCCATTTAAAAATGCCTTACCTATGAAACAAGCCTCTGCTCCCAACGCAACGGCTTTGTAAACATCCTGGCCAGAGCGGATACCACCATCCATAAATACTGTGATGCGGTCACCCACTTCAGCCACAATAGCAGGAAGCACCTCGAGAGTTGCGGGAGCTCCATCAAGCTGTCGCCCACCGTGATTTGAAACTATTAACGCATCTGCCCCAGAGTCTACAGCGTGCCTTGCATCCAGTGGGTCCATTATTCCCTTTAATATTAAAGGCCCTCCCCAACGTTCCTTAATCCATTTGATGTCGTCCCAGTTCAAACTGGGATCAAGTTGCTCAGCCGACCAGGAAGACAGCGAAGAAAGATCGTCCACTCCCTCTGCATGACCGACTATATTGCCAAACTGATGTCTTCGAGTCGCTAGCATACCCATGCACCAGCGAGGCTTCGTCATCATGTTGGCTAAATTTTTGATGGTCAGACGAGGCGGCGCACTAAGCCGGTTTTTAATATCTTTATGGCGCTGTCCCAATATCTGAAGATCAAGCGTCAGTACCAGCGCACTGCAATTTGCCTTTTTGGCCCTCTCAATGAGTGATTCGACAAAACGTCTATCTTTCATCACATACAGTTGAAACCAAAACGGCTTACTGGTGTTTTTTGCAACATCCTCAATGGAACAGATGCTCATAGTCGATAGTGTAAATGGAACGCCAAATTCCTCAGCTGCTTGGGCTGCTTTTATTTCGCCATCTGAGCATTGCATTCCCGCCATACCAGTAGGCGCCAAGGCAACAGGGATCGTCCATCTTTCTCCCAAAATCTCTTTGCTTTGCGATCGGTTAGTCAGATCAACAGCCACCCGCTGGCGCAACAGAACCTCGTTAAAAACAGTTTCATTTCTGACAAACGTTGATTCGGTCCAGGAGCCCGACTCAGAATAATCATAGAACATCTTGGGCACGCGCCGCTTGTGCAGCCGTTTCAAATCATCAACACAGGTAATCAAAGGCACCGGTTTTACACTTCATGTTACTTTGCTACATGTTACATTAGTGATTACACGAATCGACAGTATCGACATGGAATTTGCATTTACCGAAGAGCAGGAAGCATTTAGGGACAGCGTCAAACGCTTCGTTGAAGAAAAATCCACTACCCGGGAAGTACGTCGGCTAATGGAAACCGACCAGGGCTATGATCAAGAGACTTGGGATACTCTTTCAAAAGAGCTCGCAGTCACCGGGATAATGATACCCGAAGAATTTGGAGGTTCTGGTTTTGGAGCTACAGAACTTGGCATTGTCATGGAGCAATTCGGCAGATCACTAATCGGTGTTCCCTTTTTAAGCAGCAGCGTCATGGCCGCATCTGCTTTAATACTCAACGGCACGGAGAACGACAAAAACGAATGGTTGCCGGCCATTGCAGCAGGAAGCACCAAAGTCACCTTGTGTGTGAGCGAGAAATCAGGGTCATGGGATGAGACGGATATTCAAACGACCGCAACAAACAAAGATGGTAGGTATTCACTAAATGGTGAAAAATGTTTCGTTCTGGATGCTCACGTTTCGGATTTACTAATCGTTGCAGGTCAATTGGATCAGAATATCGCCCTGTTTACGGTAGATGCGAAGGATGAGCGCGTGCAGATCAAACTTGAACAAGGCATGGACCAGACCCGAAAGATTTGTAGTGTGACAATGACGGACGCACCCGCTCAAATCCTTGGCTCAGGTAAACCAGCGGCCCTCGAGGAAATATTCAACAGATCGATAGTGGCTTTATCGCATGAAATGATTGGCGGCGCTCAGCAATTATTGGATTCAGCGATCGAATACACCAAGCTCAGGGTTCAGTTTGGTCGCTCCATCAGTTCTTTTCAGGCAATCAAGCATCGCTTGGCTGATTTACTGTTAGAGGTGGAATTAGCCAAGTCTGCGTGCTATCACGCGGCTTATGCGATCGATGAACAACAAAACAGCTCAGAAGCAGCCAGTCACGCTAAAGCCCAGGCGAGTGAGGCCTACCTTAATTCAGCAATTCAGTGTATTCAGCTACACGGCGGTGTTGGTTTTACCTGGGAGAACGATACACACCTGTGGTTCAAACGCGCAAAGAGCTCGGAAGTTTTTCTTGGCTCACCACATGAACACCGAGAGCGCATGCTGCAAGCGAGCGGGATATAAATAATGGAAGAATCAAAGATCAAACAACAAGCTAGAGACTGGATCAAATCTAACTGGAACGCTGATCAGTCGCTTTTGACCTGGCGTACCATGCTCTTAGAGAGTGGCTGGGGGGTCCCTGCCTGGCCGAAGAATTTTTTCGGGCTAGGACTGACCCCTGCAAAAGCTCTTGAAGTCGATGAGGTTTTTGCCGAGCTTGGCGCGATTGGTGCGGCGAACTCAGGAGTCAGAATGCTGGCTGCGGCCACGCTACTAGAACATGCGAATGACTCTCAGAAACAACGCTATCTGCCTGGTATTGTAACGGGCGCTGAAACCTGGTGTCAGCTATTTAGCGAACCTGGAAGCGGATCAGATTTGGCTGGGGCAACCACCAAAGGCGAGCGCGATGGCGATGAATGGGTCATCAATGGTCAAAAGGTATGGACAACAAGCGCTCACCACGCCGATTTCGGGCTGCTGCTCGCTCGAACAAACTGGGATAAACCCAAACATCAAGGTTTAACATTTTTTGTGCTGGATATGCATCAGCCTGGCGTGGAGGTCCGACAGCTCAAACAAATGAACGGTCACGCTTCATTTAACGAGGTGTTTTTTACCGATGCGCGAATACCTCATCAGAATATGATCGGTGAGGAAGAAAATGGATGGCCCATCGCCATCACCACTTTGGCGCACGAGCGCAGGAGCTTTGACCGGAATCGAGACAGTGGCGGAATTTTAAAACGTTCAGGCTCTATCTACGACGAGTACCGAAAGGAGATTGAGATTGCAAATGAGCCCTACCGCTGGTATCCGCAAAGAGCAGGAAGGGTAGACTTGGTGATAGAACGTGCACGCGAGACGGGAGCCATCAAAGATCCAGTGATACGCCAGGAAATCGCAAAACTGTTAATGCTCAACAACAGCGCTCAGTGGACCGCAGCGAGAGCCAGGGCTGCGCAAATTGCCGGTAAGCCTCAGGGGCCTGAAGGATCTTTGGGCAAACTGGCTGCCAGCAACATAGCTAGACTTGCTTCCCGGGTCCATACGATGATCACCGGTTCAGATGCGATGCTGACCGGAGACAGCAGCCCTATGGAAGGAGTTATTGCTGAAATACTGGTCTCAGTACCAGCAGTTTCCATCGCTGGCGGTACGGACGAAATTCAAAAGAACATCATCGCCGAGCGGGTCTTGAATATGCCAAAAGAAACCCGATTTGATACCGGGCCCTTCAAAGACGTGCCGCGCAACCAAGCAAATCGGGACATTTAATTAGTGAGCGCTCCCAGACCTCTTGATGGAATAAAGGTTATCGAGGTGGGTCAGCTCCTTGCGGGTCCTTTTACCGGCACTTTCCTCGGCTACTTCGGCGCCGAGGTCATCAAGGTCGAGCCTCCTGGTAAGGGAGACCCTATCCGGGAATGGCGACTGCTCGATGATAATGGCACCTCATTTTGGTGGCAGTCACTCGGCCGAAATAAAAAGTCTGTTACCGCAAATCTTCGAAGCGCTAAAGGTCGTGAGGTGGTGGCAAAACTCGCAAAAGAAGCCGACGTTCTAATAGAGAATTTCAAACCAGGAACCATGGAGAAATGGGGACTGGGACCTGACGATCTTGAACAAGAAAACCCCAATCTGATCTACGTCCGGGTATCAGGCTATGGCCAAACAGGCCCTTACAGCAAAAAACCTGGTTACGCTTCGGTTACGGAAGCGTTCAGCGGGTTTCGTTACCTAAACGGTTTTGAAGATCGACCACCAGTGAGACCCAATCTTAGTATGGGAGATACAGTGGCCGGGCTTCACGCGGTGCTCGGAGTCTTGATGGCGTTGCTTGAACGCAAACAAAATCGGGGAACGGGAGGCCAGGTCATCGATGTTGCTCTATATGAGTCTATGTTTAACTTGATGGAGGGCGTGTTGCCAGAATTCGACGGAGCTGGAGCTATTAGAGAGCCCTCTGGCTCCACGTTAACAGGAATTGTTCCCACCAATACCTACCTTTGTTCAGATAATAAACACGTCGTCATCGGTGCGAATGGCGATTCGATTTACGTTCGGCTAATGAATGCCATAGGACGAACCGATCTTGCCAATGACCCAAAGCTGAGCACTAACAGCGGGAGAGTCGAAAACCAGCTAGAAATAGACGATGCCATCGCCTTTTGGACTAACTCCAGAGCAAGCACGCAGGTCATGCAGATTCTGGAGGATGCCGAGGTTCCCGTGGGTCTAATCTACAACATAAAAGACATGCTCGAAGACCCTCATTACCAATCTCGCGATCTTTTTGAAGAAGTCGAGGTCGACGGAAGCGCTCTAAAGATACCGGCAATTCTTCCCAAACTGAGCAAAACGCCCGGACGAACAAATCACCCTGGGCCACGGGTAGGGAGCTCGACGATGAGCACTCTCAAAGAACTTGGCTACACAGAAGACCAACTCAACTCAATGAAAAATGATGGAGATATCTGAGCAATGACGAATCAAATTGATACAGGAACAGATGAGCTTTTATGTTCACTCGATGAGCGCGTAGCTCTCATTACGCTCAACCGACCCGAAAGGAAGAATGCTTTATCCGACAATCTAACCCCAGCACTACGCCAAACCCTATTTGAGCTCAACACCAACCAAGAGGTTGGCTGTATTGTGATCACTGGCGCAGGCAATGCATTTTGTGCCGGCGGCGACGTATCAGGTATGGGTGGCGGTTCTAATACTGAAACCCCAAAGAAGCCCCCTACCATCCAAGATCGAGTGAACACCCTTCAACATAAACAAGAAACACTGACACTGCGGCTTTTTGAGCATGCTAAACCAACAATCGCTTCGCTTCCTGGACCAGCGGTGGGCGCAGGAATGTGTATTGCCCTCGCCTGCGACATCCGAGTAGGGGCTGAATCAGCATTTATTGGAACCGGCTATCGTAACGTCGGATTTTCAGGGGACTATGGCGGCAGCTGGTTGCTGACTCAACTCGTAGGAGTGGCAAAAGCGAAAGAGCTCTTTTTTACAGGTCGGCGAGTTCAATCGGATGAATGCCTGGCGTTAGGCCTATTCAACCAGGTCGTACCAGACGATCAGCTGCAGAATGCGACCATGGAGCTCGCGAAACAAATTGCGTCAGGCCCTCCCATCGCAATTGGTTATATGAAGGAGAATATAAATAAAGCGCTAGAACTGGACTTACGAGGTGCGCTTGCTCAGGAAGCTGACCGATTGATGCGCTGCGCGGAAACCAATGATCACAAAGAGGCAGTTAGAGCGTTCATGGAGAAACGAGCCCCAGTTTTTAACGGCGACTAATCCTGTCGTTCAATCACCCTCATGAAATCAATATCCTTTTTCTCTCCATCGGGAAGAGGAACCTCGGTTATGCGTTCGTCAACGTCGTCAAATTCAAGCCTTAACGCTCGAGTCATCGTCGCATGCATTTCATACATGCAAGTGATATAGGTTAATTCTAAGATTGCCTCATCACTGAGATGATCCTTCAGCATCGAAAAAACTGCATCCGAACTCCTTCCACCACCTAAAACAAGATCATCAGTATAGGCCAGGACTGCGCGTTCAATATCGCTAAATAGATCGGTTGCCGACCAGTGAGGAATCGCTTCTATTTGTTCTTCGCTAAAACCACATGCTCTGAGCGCTTTACAGTGCTGCGAAAAAACAAACTGACTACCACGAGCGAAGCCAGCTCTCGCCTGGCCGAGCTCTCTCAATTCCGCACTAATAAAACGATTTCTACCTCGATAAAATTTGAACCCATCGACTGCATGTTTCATACAGTCCGGCACTAACGCAAAAACAGTCCACCAGTTCCCCGGAGTTCCTGTTGCCGTGCCTGGTTCTTCTACCGGATCTCTATCAGGGCCAAAAAGCGCCTCATATAAGGGCAACAAATCTTTGTCGACTTGATCTCTAGGCACTTCTCTGAGTCTTGGCATCTATTCCTCCGGGAACTTTGAATTGAAGAATCTGTTTTCAGCGATTTCTGGCTGCCTTGAAATCTGGCTCACGCTTTTCAAGAAAGGCGCTGATCGCTTCCTTGTGCTCTTCTGAGACATAGCACTCTTGCAGCGCTTCCATTTCTCGTTTCTGAACGGCCTTGAGATCTGAATCGCTCGCATTAGCAGTAAGTAATTTTTTGATGTGCCTGACAGAGGCGAGAGGATTGTCGCCCATGCCTCTTGCCACCTCGATTGCTGCTGGCACCAGTTCTTCCTGGCTGGTCACTCTATCCACCAAGCCAAGCTCCTTGGCTTCGTTCGCCATTATCGTTTTCCCTGATAACATCAGTTCACTGGCGTTACCAAAACCCAGGCGGCTTGCTAAAAAATGTGAACTTGCAAGCTCCGGAACCAGTCCCATCTTGACAAATCGCATGCTAAGTTTCGCTTGCTCAGAGGCGATGAGATAGTCCATTGGGAGTACCTGGGTCAGCCCGACCCCCACCGCCGCTCCGTTAATAGCGGCGACCATTGGCTTTGACTCTCTGATTTGATTAACCCAGTCCCGAGTCCCACCAGAATTACCCGTATCTTTACCATCGGCCTGAGCCTTGAAGACCGCTTCTATGTCCGCCCCTGCACAAAACCCTCTACCCTCTCCAGTCAACACCATCGCAACGACATCATCATCTTCATTCGCGATCTGGATCGCTTCCGAGAGTTCGGCTCCCATCTTGGGAGTCCAGGCATTCAGCCTTTCCGGGCGATTCATTGTTAACACGCTAACGGAATCGACCACATCTACTAAAATCGTTTCATAAGTCATCACTATTCCCTAATCAAATTTATCCTCAATCCGCAAAGCATAACTTGATTCTCATCCGTTTGCGCATCAAGGTTACGTGCTGCACCGAGCACCGAGTCAAAATCCCTGCAAATCACGTCAATACCACCCAGACCTTCTGGTCGTCCATCACTGCATTCCACAAATCTGATGCTGGCGTTATCCAAGGTCAAAGTGTTGTTCTCTAACGGTAGTTGGGCGATTTCAGACCAACGGGACCCCACAGCTTCAGGGTCATCGCACTGGATCTCAGCTGCTGAGATTCCTGACACACGATCAGTCAGCTTGGCTCGCTGCCAGTTAGGGCCGGCTGGGTGCCACGGCCCGTCAGGGGCATGTGCGTTGTCCCCTCGTTGCTCATCAATCTCAAAAAAAGAACCACCTGTATCCTTGGGATGCAATTGCATTAGTCCGTAGTCCTCTCCATCCCGATACGCCACGGTGCGTACGCCCAACTCCTTCACGCGCGCGACTCGAGGCTTGTGATCATCCACCTGTGTAATCACCATATAACCGCCGTCACCCCCTCTTCGATCCAGATAACGACCGCCAGCCGTATCCTCTTTGAACGGGGAGACCACCTCAAGTAGCTGATTACCTACCGGCAACAGAATATTATTGAGTCCAAAGACCTCAACTCCTGGATCCCTGTAACAAACCTCCAACCCAAGCACCTCGGTCAGCTGCGATTCGGCAACCTTCAATTCATTCGCTACCAGCGCGATCTGCCTTAACCTAATCCACATTTTTTCGTTCCCCCAATTTTTCGCCTCAAAGCTTAACTCGAGCTGGCCTGTAAGTAACTAAGCCGTTGACAGCACACGAACCCTTGTGACTATTATTGTGTTTAGGCTTTCATTTAAAAGGTAACCATCGATGACGGATTCTCAGAAGTACCCCAACATCAATCAGCGCAGAGTAGAGACCAACGGAATATCCCTGAATATCGCCGAACAAGGTGAAGGGCCTCTGGTTCTGATGCTCCACGGTTTTCCTGAGTCTTGGTATTCCTGGCGACACCAATTCAGCGCTCTTGCAGAGGCCGGTTATCATGCGGTAGCCCCGGACATGAGAGGCTACGGAGAAAGCGATAAGCCCTTTGAGATAGAGGCCTACAATCAGGTTGAGGTGGTCAACGATATTATTGGACTTATTCCGGCGCTCGGCTACGAAACAGCTGTGGTATTCGGTCATGATTGGGGTGCACCGACTGCCTGGAGCTGCGCGTTAAATCATGCTGATAAAGTCTCTGCGGTGGGAGCGCTCTCCGTTCCCTTTAGGCCTCGGGGAGACTCGCCTCCTCTGGCCACACTGAAAGCCATATTCAAGGATCGCTTTTTTTACCAGCTTTATTTTCAAGAACCGGGCAAAGCCGAGGCCGAACTTGAAAAGGATCCAGCGCTGACTATCCGTAAGTTCTACCATATGGCTAGCGGCGAGATGAACACCAGCCTGCTCAGCGAAAAACCGGCTGACGCGGATCTCCTCTCAGACCTTCCCGATCCTGGATCACAAATGGGGCCTTGGATTTCTGAGGAAGACGTGATTTTTTATGCGAGCGAATTCAAACAAAGTGGTTTCAGAGGCCCTTTGAGCTACTACCGCAACATGGACCTAACCTGGGAACTGACTCAAGATTCGCCTCGACAGATATCACAACCTGCACTATTCGTGGCTGGTGAAAGAGATGGGGTTATTTTGATGGCCGCCGACGCACTAAAAGAGTTAGACAAGCACGTGCCTGACCTGAGAGTAAACAAACTCATTCCCAAAATCGGTCACTGGACCCAACAAGAAGCTCCGGAAGAGGTCAATAAGGCTTTGATTGAGTTTCTCGAAAAAGTTGACTGAGATGCAAGCGCTCCAGGATCTGACCATTGTTGATATTTCCGGAACGATTGCGACGTGTTATTCCGCTAAGCTATTTGCCGACTATGGCGCACAAGTATTCAATCTCGAACCCGAAGAAGGTTTTCCAACTCGCAAAATCAAGCCGTTCATTCCAGACACGAAAGAAAGCGCCATGCATGGCTACCTAAATACGAACAAAAAAAGCGTAAGCACTCTAAAGCCTGAAGAACTTCAAATAGCTGACCTCGTCATCTACGATCAAAACATCGACCAGATCGATGAGTCCACAATCGAAACGAACACGAGCGCTATCAGCTGGTTCGGCAAAACTGGTCCCTATCATCAGTTTAAAGGGTCAGATGCGATGATCCAGTCGCTGATCGGGCAGGTCCGCACAATAGGTCCTCCAGAAGGGCCGCCGATACTACCAACCGGCTATCAGACTCAGATTATTGGCGGGTTAACCGCTTACGTGGGAAGCCTAGGTCATTTGTTAGGCAATTCGCTAAAAAATAATGCGAAGCCTTTCCATCTCGACACCTCAATTTTCGAGGCAAATATGTGCCTAACCGACGCGGCGCTCTTGCACGCGGAAACGCAGGTCGATATTACACCTAGACTAGGCGTCAACCGGTTTGCGCCTACCTACCCTCTGGGTGTCTATCCCTGCAAGGATGGTTGGTTAGGCATTACGGTGCTTTCGCCTTCCCAGTGGGAGAGTTTTTGTAAGCTGTTGGAACTCGACGAGCTCGCACAAACCCCACTATTTCACGCTAGCATGAATCGACTCGAAGCAGCCGATCTAATCGAACCCATGATTCTGGAGAAACTTCAAAGTCACTCTGCAGAAGAACTATTCTACAAAGGCCAGCAAGCCCGGATACCCTTGGCCCGAGTTCCCACCATGGAGGAACTATTTGAAGTTGATCAGTACCTCAATCGCAATGCTTTCAGCACAGCAAACCAGGCTGGATATACTTATCGAGTCCCTTCCATCCCTTTTAGACTATTTAAAACACCACCAAATTTCGGCGGATCGGTAAGCTCGGTTGGTGAAGACCAAAAGGCTTGGGATCAAATGAAGACAATAGGAAGCCGCTCATGAAAGACATTCTCTCGGGCCTTCGTATTGTCGACTTATCCATGGGATGGGCTGGACCTCTCGCTGCTCGACACCTAGCCGATATGGGCGCCGAGGTTATTAAAGTAGAAGGGTGTGTTCGATTTGACTGGTGGCGGAGTTGGGAAGCCACCCAAGAATGGATTGACGATAACGGAGCCGAAAAATCGGTGGCCTACCTCTACGCCAACCGCAATAAACTCGACATTACTTTAGACCTTGAAACAGAACGAGGAAGGGAACTCCTTCTGAAACTCGTCTCTCAATCGGACGCACTGATCGAAAATTTCTCAGGCGGGACCTTACAAAAACTCAACCTATCCTACGAAGAGATTCGTGAGGCCAACGAGGAAATTGTAATGCTATCGATGCCGGCCTTTGGAAGTGACGGTCCATGGGCAGAGTTTCGAGCCTACGGTTCCACGATCGAGCACTCTTCTGGCCTACCCCACTTAAATGGTTGGCCAGAAGATCCACCCACCATGCAGCATGTTGCTCTTGGCGACTCAATTGCCGGTCTGAACGGTGTAGCAGCGATGCTAACCGCACTCATGCATAAATCGAAAACCGGCGAAGGACAGTTTATCGATCTTAACCAAGCCGAATGTCTCTTTCCGTTAGGTATTCACGGCATATTACAGCAGTCTGTTGAAGGCACTTCGTTTGAAAGATATGGGAATTCGCATCCTGATTACGCCCCCTATGGCGTCTATCCCTGTTCTGGGGAGGACAATTGGATTCTTATTCAGATATTTGATGAGCCAGAATGGGACCGCTTAAAACAGATAACAGACCTCAAATATGGTCGCCTTTCTGACCGGATACAAAGAAGAGCTCAACTTAACGAAGAGCTCTCGGACTGGACACGAACAAAAGACAAAAAAGCGCTGATGGAAGAACTTCAACACACGGGTATTTGCGCTTCCGTGCTAAATAACTCCTCTGAGCTACTCAATGATCCACAGCTTTTAGATCGAAACTACGTTCAATGGCTCGAACGTGACTTCGTAGGCACGATACCGCACCCAAGCACACCGTATCGGCCTGGCAAAGAGCCCATTCCTATCTCCAAGCCAGCACCCACCTTGGGACAACACAACAAAGAAATCTTAGGAAGTCTTCTAGGACTTAGTGAGTCTGACTTAGCCGAACTTACCTCCGAGGGAATAATCGGAACCAAACCCAGACTTCCTAAATAGATCGGAGCACTCTCACTGTGAGCGCATGACGGTTGAATAACTAATCGACACGCGTTAAATTCGAAGGTTCCGAATAATCGAGCCATCGAACAATGCAGAAAATTTCTAGACATGGTCTCCTCGTCCTCTCGGCGTTTGTATTAGCCGCTTGTAGTAGTGGTGGAGATGACGCAGCGCCAGCGGCGATTGTACCCACCAATAACGCACCGACATTCACAGACCCAGGCACCCTGAGCGTGCTTGAAGGAAGCGCAGCGGTCGCATCCATTGAGGTCAGTGACCTCGAAAGTGGATCAGCCGGCGTTACTCAAACAATTAGCGGGGGCGCCGACGCAGCAAGCTTTGCGATCACACCTGCCGGCGTACTGACCTTCGCTACCGCCCAGGACTTCGAAGTACCTGGCGACAGTGATGGAGACAACGTATTTGAAGTTACCATCCAAGGGGAAGATCAGGCAGGCGCGACGGCTACGCTGAATTTATCTGTAACCGTAACCGATGCAATAGAAGGCCGAATCATAGACGGCCCTCTGTCCGGCGCACAGGTTTTCATTGACCTAGACGATGATGGCACTCTAGACGAGGGCGAGCCCAGTGTGACTTCTGATGAAAACGGATTTTTTAAGGCAGCTCCTGGAGTGGCAGCCGAAGGCGTGACCAAGAAAATTGTATCGATTGGTGGAACGGATACAGCGACAGGTAAAGAGCTACCGAATATAGCGCTCATCTCGACCTTACCGTCAGATCCTACGAAGCCCGTTTCTGTTACGCCTCTCACCACGGTTATCTCTTCTGCATCGACACCCGAAGAACAGGCCAAAGTTCTGACTGCACTCGGCATCACGGGGACTGTTGAAGACCTCTTGACGACCGATACCTGGGCGTTGGCAGAGGCAGGGGACGCCACCGCGCAAGAACTTCAACGTAAAAACCAGCAAGTAGGCCTAATTTTACAAACTGCGGACAGCTTAGTCAGTGACGGTGCATCCTCATCGGCAACAGCGCTCTCTGAAGCCGTCGCGGCTCAAATTGTAGAGATTGCGACAACAAACGATAGTGTGGATTTGACGAGTACTGCCACCGTGACCGAGGTCCTGAGCGATACGGTTGCCGCGGTGGATACGACTTCAACGGTTGACGCGGCTGCCATAGCGGCAGTGGCGGACAGTGTCGCAGATGTAAACACCCTTGTTGCAGATCCGACGATCGACCCGACTGGAGACGCCGCCAAGGAAATCGCCGAGGCCGCACAGACAGATCTTCTAACTTCTGTCGAAAGCTTAGCGGCTGGAACTACCGACACGACTGAGTTCACCGCAGCAACAGAAACCGCCACTTTGTTGAAGGACTCTACGACAGCTATCGCGGTAGTAGACACAGACGGCGACGGCATATCCGACTTGCTCGACACTGACGATGATAACGATGGTGTCGAGGATGCCAAAGATGCGTTCTCTCTCAATAAAGACGAGTCGGTTGATACGGATGGCGATGGCATCGGAAACAACGCAGATACGGACGACGACGGTGACGGCTTGGCGGATACTGCAGACGCTTTCCCGTTAGTCTCAATAGGCACACTAACCGACACCGATAAAGACGGTCGACCTGACGCTTGCGACGCCGCCTGCCAGACCGCTGGTATGACAGCAGACTCGGATGATGACAACGACGGTGTAGCCGACACAGAAGATGCTTTTCCTTTAGTGTCAACGGAAACTCTCGATACGGATGGAGATGGTATCGGCAACAATACAGATACCGACGATGATGGAGACGGAGTCGCAGATGCCGACGATCTGTTCCCCCTCATATCCAACGTACAAAAAACAGGGACTGCTGGCAGAGCAGGCTTCACGGTACCTGAACAAGTCAAAGTACTAGAGACCAAATAAGGAAGGGAAGATGAAAAAATTAGTAACAACAATATGTTTAATGATTGCACCCCTCTTTGCTTCCGGGGCTGCCTATGATGATGATGCAACAAACTATTTCGTATCGGGCTCTGGCGCAAACGAAGCCCTCGAAATGGTGAACGAGATCATCTGTTTCTTCAAAAACACCCGTTCAGAAGAATTCGTCAATGACGGCATCTACAAGGCCACCGTTTACGCGGACGAATGCGAAACAGTCAGTGCAGCGAGCTCTTCTGCTGGAGCAGCAGCTCCGAAAAAAAGCGGAGCGTCCTCTGGCGATAAGAAAGGTGCAACAGCAGAACAAAAGACAGGCTCAACTGCCATCTTGAACGTCACTCGTGGTGACGCCGAGACAGACCCCGTCATCACCAAGGGCTGGTTTGCTCTCATCCTCAAAGAAGAGATGGGGCCTGGTCAGACCATGGAAATGTTCATTGATGTCTTTATCGATATGGTGCAAACCGCCGGCGTCAGCGCCGACAACCCGAAGGGCGAGTGGTCAATGCGCTATTCATTATCCGCGGGCAAGGACATGCAGTTCTGTCCAGAGTGCGAAACCATTCCTAAAGGAACACCCTTTGGAATTGGCTACATAGACTCTCAAGGCAAAGTGCTTCGATTCAAGGACAACGGCTTCCAGGGTAACGCCAACGTGATCGCTAATTTTGAAACCAATGGAGACATCGAAGGCATCTACATGGAAGAGAGCTTTATCGGAAGTTGGGAAGCTGGGACGGAGGAAACCATTTTCGTACAAAATGGCTTCGTTGTAGATGCGACCAACAAAGTCTTCTGTAAGAAGCTTTTAAAAGCGGAGAAAATCGACTTCGATACACTGGACCCAAAAACCTATGCGCCCACTCGCACCGAATATACTCCTGTGGAGGGCGATGGGTTGGCAACTGGAGAAACCTGCTACTCGACGGACGTAGCTAAGGCCTATCGTAACGTGTGGCGTTATGGCGTCTACGACCAGGCCGGAGCTCGTTACGAGCTATCTAACCAGGCGTTCCCCTTAAGAGCGACGATTAATGAGGGACAGGACAACGAAAAAGAAATCTTTGCGTATGCCGGCTACTGGGGCGTACACGTTGACCCAGAGTCCATTGGTTCTGTTGGAGACAGCGTCCAATTCGAAAAAGAGGACTTTGCTGCTAACGAGGGCTCGACTCCTCCCAAGTACACTCTAAAGGACAAGTACACGCGCGTTGAAAAACGCGAAAAACAGTATGTCGCGTTAAATGACCTGCACGGATTATCTTTAGGGGTGAATCTCGCTGGGGATACCTACTGGAGAAAAGAGTTGCAGACGCTAAATGCAGCGCTCGCAGACTCGAGCACCTATCAGGAGTATGAAGGCAAGTTCGATAAAGCAACCCAGAAGTTCACGTTAACTGAAGGCGTTAAGTTCTTTCCAAACTATTCGAAAGAGACACTCACCACGCCGATCGAGTTCACCACTACCCAGTGGCTCGCAACTATGAAGAAAACCTGGGACGCGGGTACTGATTGGGAGTTCACGGACTACGCGCACTTACATGTGTACAGCCACGATACTCAGCAGGGATACTCGATAACCCAGCAAGCGATGAACAATCCAACAGATGGCACCGCACCAGAAGGAGCTACTGACGAGGCCAAACGGAACGACACGAGCTCGGGCGTCTCGTCAGAGATCACATCAGTGGTCAAAGACTTTACCGAAATCGCAGCGGCGGGGGGACTCAAGTGTCTGACCGAGTGTCCGACATCAACCAAAGTACCTCAAACCTTTGGCGATGCCTTTCAAAAAGCAGCGGCGGCAGCGACAAGTGGTGCTGGAATGATTCAGTATGAACCAGATAACAATGGCAACCCGACTGGATCGCCCTCGCCTTACGCAGAGGCGGGTCCAGAGGTAACAGCAACTGAAGCCGCTGGGAGCCCCTACACCATCAAGTGGTGCCCAGATTGCGATGAAGAGCAGATCACCTTCCAACAAGGGGAATGGGTCGATGGCATGCTGGCCAGCGAGATGACCACTTACTCGATCACTAATGACATGATCTACGAGAATGGCTCGCCTTTAGCAACTGGGATAACCAGCGATCTGAAGACACAAATGTCAGCTGGCACAATTAGGGATCCCTACTCCTTCTTCCAGGGCGCGCAGTTCATCAATGCTCGCGGTGATATAAGGGAAATGTCCTGGGGCCTTAACAGCGGACCACTTGTACTTGCTAACAAAATCAGTGAGTTGGAATGCTCCAAGAATAACGCGGGAGAGTATGATGGCATCACTCCGCCCTGGTGGAGCGCTTCTGAAAAAGCCCAGACTCGTTATTGTGTCGACAAGATGTGGAGCAACAAGACGTTGACCACCTACAACATCATGATGGAGGTGGCGCCAGCCTTCGAGATTTACGATGAGGCAGGCAGCAAGGTGAGCTTTGATCCACCCAAGATGCTTTACTTTCAGGTGCCTGATACGTCTGAGTATGGCAACGATCGAGGCAAAGATCTGCGCTTAAATTATAATGGTTTCGGAGACCTTCACGGCATTCCGGGCTATGTCATAGACATCAATACTGGAGAGAGCAAAGGACAATACTTCGACGGGGAATGGATGGATAACTACCGTTATATCTCTAGATTCATCATACCAACTGGTTCAGAAGTAACCGACAAGGTGACCGGGACTAAGTACAAGGTTAAGGCGTTAAACGGCGAAGAGTTCCTGTCACTGGCTGCCGACGCCAAGGGCACCCTGACCTATACAGCAACCTCCGCAGATCTTGTCCCCGATGAATTGATGATAGATGTCGGGCCTAACGGCGGAGACAACTACATTGGAGCTAAGCCCACTGACGACCAGATCACGGTCAACGGAGGCAAACCGGCAGTTATACACGGCAAGGTGCTGGCTGATCCGAGTCCATCTGGCGGGTCCTAGTGCGCTCGTCTGGGGAAATCGAGATTAATGATTTCCCCGGACCTTCCTCTTTCGTAAACCCCCAATCTAAAAACCGACAAAACTGCTTCCAACTTGCGTCTAGGCCTAGAGTCATTTAGCGTCTTACAGCAACGCTTTAGCGAAACTGGACAGACCATGTACAAACTATTTCTATTAGCTTTTACCCTTATCATGCCGCTCAGCGTGCTTTCTGATGATCATGTCAAAGTCACCGACCTAGACTGGCTCACAGGTAGCTGGGACGGTCAAATGGGCCCTGCCGTACTCGAAGAAAATTGGTCTCTACCTCGAGCCGGCACGATCGCTTCGCTTGTTCGTCAGACCGGGCCCGACGGGATGGGAATGGTCGAGATGGTCTATATCGAGGAAGCCGGCGGAACCCTCGATCTTTACATCCAACAATGGGATACGGGTTTTGTCTCCAGAACACCAGGCGCTCAAAAAATGACCA
>CAJWGQ010000011.1 GCA_913041025.1 uncultured Gammaproteobacteria bacterium
ACCTCCTTTCCCTGCGCAACCGAATCAACTTCATTCCGCGATAACCTCAAGCGCAGGGTGTTGCCCCGAATTCTTAGCTTCATTACTTCTCATAAACACTATGTCTGAGACTGAATGTAATTTTGTTCACCAACTTTTTCAATCAAACCTAACTGCTTTTCTATCCAATCCACATGTTCTTCTTCTGAGTCCAGTATTTCTCTGAGTATCTGACGAGTCCCATAGTCGCCGGATTCTTCAGCATGACTGATTGCTACTCTTAAGTCAGGAATCGCTAGGTTTTCTAACTTGAGATCGCATTCAAGCATCTCCCTGGTATTCTCTCCTATCATCAAATTGCCGAGATCCTGGAGGTTGGGCAGCCCATCCAAAAACAGAATTCGTTCAGTTAATGTGTCCGCATGTTTCATCTCATCGATGGATTCATGTTTTTCATATTCGGCCAACTTGGTTAGACCCCAATCATCAAACATCTTCGCGTGTAAAAAATACTGGTTAATGGCAGTCAACTCATTCTTAAGAATTTGGTTGAGATGTTTAATGATCTCTGGGGATTGTGCCTTCATTTTTCGCGCTCCTTGCCGGTAATTACTTCTTCTATACTACGTACCGCGCAACTCGCTTTCAACATAAATATAACTTAAGTTATTGATATATAACGATAATTATTATCATTTAATAAATTTAATAACAGATATAAATCATTTGATATTGAGAACAATTTGCATTTACAATTGCATTATCACAACGATTTAGAGTTATCTGTAGTTATGTACGTTTGTCTTTGCAACGCAGTCACTGACAAAGAAATAGCTCAAGCTGTTTCAGACGGAGCAAATAACCTTAGCTCCGTGCAAAATACAACCGGTGCAGCCACAGGGTGCGGGTCTTGTAAACGTACCACCGAAATTCTTATCGATCAGTGTCTCGCAGAGAAACTGATCGACGCCGCCTAATTCAAAATTCAGAAATTTCCAAGTTCAATTAATTGACGCGCAATGATAATGCGCTGCAGTTCATTAGTCCCCTCACCAACCACCAATAACGGCGCGTCGCGATAATAACGTTCAACTTCGTTATCAGGCGAATAGCCATAAGCACCATGAATACGCAGGGCTTCATTAGCGTTTTCCATTGCGGCTTCGGTCGCACTTAGCTTAGCCATTCCAGCCTCAAGGTCGCAGCGTTCTCCGCTATCATACGCTCGCGCCGCTTTCGCCGTTAAGAGCCTGGATGCTTCGACCCGGGTCGCCATGTCAGCCAGTTTGATCTGGATTGCTTGATGTTGACTAATCGGTTGACCAAAGGTTTCTCGCTCTTGCGAGTAGGCCAGACTCGCATCTAGTGCCGCACTGGCTACACCGACCCCTCTTGCTGCCACATTAATTCGACCAAGCGCCAGGCCAGAGAGTATTTGTTGAAGGCCCCTACCTTCTTCTAATCCAATCAAATTATCCTGGTGTACAACTACATCATTAAATTCGACCTCGCCAGTATCGATACCTCGATAACCCAGTTTGCTGAGTTTAGTCGCCTTATACCCAGCTGCTTTTTCCACAATAAAAAGACTCATACCTTTATGTCTGGGGTTAGCATGAACATCGGTCTTAACCAGTACTGCCAGGACGTTGCCTTCAACAGAATTTGTTATCCATTGTTTCGTACCGGACAAGGTGTAGTGGTCACCTTTTTTTTCAGCTCGCATCCTTATTGCTTGAAGGTCGGTTCCGCAATCGGGTTCCGTTAATGCAATACCACCTCTCAGCTCTCCACGAGCCATCAACGGTAAGTATTTTTCCTTCATTTCCTCCGTGCCAAACTTTTCAATCGCTGTACACATAATCAGGTGCGAATTAAAAATCCCAGATATCGACATCCATACTTTAGACACATGTTCCACAATCTGAGCGTATAACTCGGCAGAAAGCCCAAGACCCCCATAGGACTCTGAGATAGTTGCCCCAAACAAACCCAAGTCTTTCATCTTAGCGACAATTTCATGCGGGTATTTATCCGCAAGTTCATATTCTTTGACTATCGGACGCACTTCCTTCTCAAGAAACTTGTCTATAGCGTCCAGCATGATGGTTTGGTCGTTAGACATGGCTAGTAATCCATCTGGTCATCGATCGCGTGACCTTTAAAGGGGATAAGCATCGAGCGCTCAAACGAGATCACGACACTTTCATCCTGTTTTATTCCCTTTGTCTCAACACTAACGATGCCTTGGTTTGGACGAGAATTGGACTCTCTCTTGCTTAAAACCTGAGATTCCGCATAAAGGGTGTCTCCGACAAAAACAGGGCCGGACAACCGAACCTTATCCCAACCGAGATTTGCTATCGTTTTCTGGGAAATATCTGAAACAGACATGCCAGTCACCAAAGAAATCGTTAAGCACGAATTAACCAACACTTTACCAAACTCTGTCTTGGCACCATATTCCTTATCAAAATGCAAAGGATGCTGGTTCATTGTCAACAGAGTGAACCAAGTGTTATCCGTTTCTGTAATCGTTCGCCCAGGTCGATGCTCATACACATCTCCAATTTCAAAATCCTCAAAGTAGCGTCCGTAGGACTCCCTAAACCTTTTATCTCCAACTTTTCTAGCTTCTGCGACCAATATTTTTCTCCACTTGAACCTATTTTACTTTCTTACCGCCCGACATAGACGGGATCACGTTTTTCAAGAAAGGCTTTTACTCCTTCTTTAGAATCCTCTGTTTTTCTGAGCTCACTGATCTGCGCCATCGCCCATTTACCAGTCTCTCTCCAGTCAGGATCCAATGTTCTCCTTAGTCCTTCTTTCAATCGCTGGACCGCTAACGGGGGATTACTCGCAATCTTATTCGCTATTTCATTAGTGGCGTCCATAAGCTGATCGTGTTCTACGACGCGGCTGACCAATCCAATCTCTTTAGCAGTTTTCGCGTCAATCACTTCGCCAGTAAACAAAAGTTCAGCCGCCTTTTCTCGGCCCACCAACTGTGCCAGACGACCAAGGCCTGGGACATCGCAGCACAACCCCCTCACAACAAAGAGTTCTCCAAACTTCGCGTTAATCGACGCAACACGTATATCAGCCATCAAAGCCAGCTCCATGCCCCAGCCCACAGCTGGACCATTGACGGCAGCGATTATTGGAATGTTTGTATTCAATAGAGCATCCGCCGCAGGTGTCAGCCCGCCTGTATTTTGGCCTCGCTCGACGTGTTCTTTCGGGGGAGGCGCATTACTTCCCAATATTTGCTTAACATCGTCTCCCGCACAAAATGCTCGGCCAGAACTGGTAATCACTATAACCCTAGCTTTGGACTGTCTAACTGAATCTTCCAGTAAGTCGTAGGACTCATAGGTCAGCGAGTTCATCGCTTCGGGCCGGTTCAGGGTGATATAGCCTACGTGGTTATTTTCTTCGTACAAAACTACGGGCTCTGCCATTGCTATTCCTCTCTTTTTTACTAGTGTATTGTGTTTCGTCAGAACGACAAGCTTTGTTGCCCTAAGCGCGAGCTCTTGTTAAGTTCTAGCTCAGTGAGGAGGCACCAAATTGACGTCTACAGTTCAAAATCCAATCGATTATATTGAGCGAACGAGAGCCCTATACAGTTCTCTTGATTACCCTTCCTACACATGGGTTAAAGAAGACGAAGCACCCTTATCAAAACTAAATAAACCCCTAGATCAGTGCAAAGTCGGAGTCATATGCTCAGGGGGAATCTACCTAAGGGGACAAATCGCCTTTCATTATAAGGACGATACCAGCTACCGAATTATCGAATCTGATTGTTCCAATGAGGACCTCAGGGTTACGCATTTCGCATATGACCTCAAAGATGCTCGTAAAGACATCAACGTTGTTTTTCCTCTTCAAACCCTACGCAAACTCGCTTCAAAAGGATTCATAAAGGGAGTATCCGACCGTGTATATAGCTTCATGGGGGGTATCTATTCCAGCCGAAAGGTTCGAGATTACTTGGCACCGAGTCTAACCAAGCAGGCCATGAAAGATGAGGTGGATTTAGTCGTGCTGGTGCCTGCGTGACCGGTGTGCCACCAGTCCGTTGGACTGATCGCTAAGCAAATCGAACAACACGGCATACCAACCATATGTCTGTCGAGCGCCCTTTCAATCACCCAATCCGTAAAGGCTCCTCGAGCCGTCTATATTGACTATCCCCTCGGTCATACAGCTGGCAAGCCTAACGATCCAGGAGACCAAGAGTTCATTATGCGCAGAGCGTTGTCCGCGATCACCGATATAACGGAACCCGGATCAGTCATCGATCTAGAGCGCCGATGGTCCGATAGCGATGAATGGAAAGATGCTGTCATGCGCCCGTCAAAAGGTCGTAGCGAGAAGACGAGTTCTGACGACAGGATAGAGCGATTTTCAAACCCACAGTATCAAACAAGTGAAGATGCAGAAGTCGCAGACGCCCATTGCCCTACCTGTGTATTTACAGAGAAAGCTTTAGACAAGGGGTTATTATGAAAGTTGGTATTGCGATGATGAGCCACGAGACCAATACCTTCTCACCAGTGGTTACAGACCTCAAAAGATTTTCCGGTGGCAAAGAGACACCCGCATCGGGAGCAGCCGCTCTTACGACATACAAAGGAACCGCTTCTTGCCTTGGTGGATACATACAAGTCGCAGAAGCAAACGACGCAGAAATCGTGATGGGAATAGCGGCCGGAGCACCACCCAGTGGACCCGTCAACCAAGATGCTTACGAATTCATAGCCTCTCAAATACTAGGCCTTTGCGAAGATATCGATGCTTTGCTGCTAGACCTTCATGGCGCGATGGTCACCGAGGAATTCGAGGATGGCGAAGGAGAACTACTCTCAAGGATCCGCGAGCAGCAACCCGACTTACCAATTGCGATCTCCCTCGACATGCACGCAAACGTCACCGAAAAGATGGTATCCAACTGTGATGTTCTGACTGGCTACCACACCTATCCACATATCGACATGGACGCTACAGCAGTCCGATCTGCAGAACTATTTTTCAAGATGTTACGTGGTGAGATCAACCCTTCAATGCACTGGTCCAACGTGCCAATGCTGCCTCATGTCATGCGACAAGGTACTGACGATGAACCTAATCTTTCCCTGCAGAACAAGGCCATTCAGATGGAAGAAAACCAAGCGCTTGCGGTTAGCGTGTTCACAGGATTTCCTCATGCTGATATCAAGGACGCGGGTATGAGTGTTGTAACCGTAACTGATGATAACGCCGAACAAGCGAAACAGATTACGGATCAAATACTCGATCAGGCTTGGTCTGATAAAGAGAAATTCGTCTATGAAATTGAATCTCTGGATCGTTCCATGGAGAAAGCGAAGGCCGCTTCCAAAGAACCCGGCGAGGGTCCAGTCATATTGCTGGATCACTATGATAATACGGCCTCTGGCGGAACAATGGACACTACCGAGGTACTCAACTCTATTTTGGAACATGGACTAGAGGATGTCGCGGTATTTGGCTTCTATGACCCCCAAGTGGTTGATGAAATGCAAAAGGCGGGGGTCGGGAATACAGTCACAATCTCCTTGGGCGGAAAGTTGTTCATGGATGCATTGGAGCAGCAGAGCAAACCTTTGACTTTGACTGGAGAGGTAAAAACCATTTTCAATGGGAAATTTAAAGCCAAGGTTGCCATGGCACGTGGTCTAACTGTCAACATGGGCACTACCGCGATACTTTCCGTTGGAAGCGTTGACATTATTATCGTATCTCGCCATGTCGAACCGACAGACCCCGAGTGCTTTCGCAGCTTAGGTATTGAGCCTACGGAGAAGACCTATCTCATGTTGAAGAGCCGTATCCACTATCGAGTTGGATTCAGGGATATCTCAAAAAAGGTCATTGAGTGCGCAGGTATCGGAGTTTGCACTTCTGACTATGACCAAATCCAGTTTAGCTCGGTCAGAAGGCCTATCTTCCCATTGGATCGACCACCCGAGGGCAGCAACGAAGACTGGCGGAACTGGTCCCTAAACTAGCCCCCGAAGTCATCGAATCGAATATTCTCCTGCTCCACTCCCAAATCATCTAACATCCCTAAAACTCCTGCAGCCATCAGAGGAGGTCCACATAGATAATATTCGCAATCTTCCGGGTTAGGATGATCTTTTAGGTACTGTTCATGAACAACATTATGAATAAAGCCCGTGTAGCCTTCCCAATTGTCTTCAGGTTGTGGCTCAGAGAGCCCTATATGAAAGTCGAAATTCTCGTGTTCTGCCGCTAACTTCTCAAATTCTTCCTGATAAAACATTTCTCCTAAAGATCGAGCCCCATACCAGAATACCATTTTGGTCTTCGACTTCTTTCGCACCAGCTCGTCAAAAATATGAGAACGAAGTGGCGCCATACCTGCACCGCCACCAATCCATACTTTTTCAGCAGGGGTATCCTGAACAAAAAAATCACCGTATGGACCAAAGACAGTGACCTTGTCTCCTGGCTTAAGCTTACCAACATACGAAGTCATTGCTCCGGGCGGGAAATCAGTCCTGGGTGGTGGCGGAGAAATTCTAATGTTGAACTTAAGTATCCCCTTCTCAAGTGGGAAATTCGCCATTGAGTAAGCTCGAATCGTTGGCTCAGCTACTTTCGATTTAAACCGCCAGAAATCGAGGTTATCCCAATCCCCACGATATTCTGGTTGCACATCAATTTCAGACCAATCCATTTCATAGGGTGGGATCTCCAACTGGACGTAACCTCCGGCTTTAAAATCTACATCCTCGCCTTCGGGCAGCTTCAAATTGAGCTCTTTAATAAAAGTCGCGACGTTGGGATTTTCAATGACTTCACATTCCCATCGCTTCACGCCTATCGCGTCCTCCGGGATTTCTATCTTCAGGTCTTGTTTTATCGCTACCTGACACGATAATCGCCAATTATCTTGAACCTCTCCCCGATTAAAGTGAGATTCCTCAGTGGACAATATACTCCCTCCACCTTCAACCACTCGACACCTACATTGTGAGCAAGTCCCTTTTCCTCCACAGGCGCTAGCTAGAAAAATTCCTTTGTCCGCCAACGTATTTAACAGCTTACCGCCCGCAGACACTGCAATGGTTTTATCGGGGTCATCGTTAATCAGAATATTAACGTCCCCCGAACTTACTAGACGAGCTCGCGCCGCCAGTATTATTCCCACAAGAGCCAAAACCGTGGTCGTGAACATGACCACCCCGAGTAATATATTAAGACTCAAAACTTCATCCTCTAAATATCAATACCGCCAAAAGACATAAAACACAAACTGATAAGACCTACCGATATAAAAGTGATCCCAAGACCCCTGAGGCCCTCAGGCACATCACTGTATTTCAATTTCTCGCGAACTCCAGCCAAAGCAACTATTGCCAGTGCCCAGCCAACACCTGCGCCTAACCCATACACAACGCTTTCCGTAAAAGTTTGATCCTGCTCAATCATCAGTAAGGAAGCCCCTAAGATCGCACAATTGACAGTAATCAAAGGCAGGAATACTCCTAACGCGTTGTAGAGGACTGGCACATACTTATCCAGGACCATCTCGAGAATCTGAACCATCGCCGCAATAACACCTATATACGAGAGTAATCCTAAAAAGCTAAGGTCGACTTCTGGAAATCCAGCCCACGCCAAAGCCCCATCCTTCAGAAGATAGTTATAAATGAGATTGTTAGCAGGTACCGTGATGGCTAAGACGACGATTACCGCAATGCCTAATCCAATCGCCGTGGATATCTTCTTTGATATTGCGATGAACGTACACATCCCTAAAAAAAAGGTCAGCGCCATATTTTCGATGAAAACAGTCTTAACGAATATAGCCAGATAATGTTCCATCACATCGCCTCTTTATATTGAACGTTAGACGAAATTTCATATTCGACTTCTTCCACCTGTTCACTCTTCCAAGCTCTAATTGCCCAAATGAAAAGCCCGATTATAAAGAAGGCGCTTGGCGAAAGAAGAAGCATTCCATTAGGCTGGTAATACCAACCAAACATTCCAGGATTATCGGCCGTAGGTAAGATCTCGAAACCAAAAAAGGTGCCAGCACCGAGCGGTTCTCTTATGAAAGCAACCCCTAGCAAAATCACACTATAGCCTAGAGCATTCCCAAACCCATCGAGCGCAGACAACCAGGGTCCATTCTGCATGGCAAACGCTTCGGCTCTACCCATTACGATACAGTTAGTGATAATCAGGCCAACAAAGACTGATAAATCCTTAGAAATATCGTAAGCGATTGCTTGAAGGACCTGGTCTACGACAATCACTAAGGAGGCAATAATTGTCATTTGCACGATGATTCTGATATTTGTAGGAATCCGATTTCTTATTAAAGATACCGCTAAATTCGACATCGTTGTCACGAACACCACGGCCATGCACATCACTAGGGTAGTCGAAAGGCTTACGGTGACCGCAAGCGCGGAACAGATACCCAGAACCTGCAATGCGATTGGATTGTTGTTGAAAACAGGATCTAGAAGAACTTCCTTTTGAGTTGCCATACTTTCTTCCCCTATCTTTGCGCTAGCTCTTGAGAGGCCCGAAGCCGTTCAATGAAGTTTCCAAAACCGAGTTCGCCAGTCCAAAAATTAACTAAATTCTCTACCCCTCGAGTCGTAAATGTTGCCCCGGAAAGCGCATCGACTTCATATTGTGCACTTTCAGAATTTGAATCAGACCGGGTTTTCACAAGAGCAACCGATGGAATGCCGCCTAAATCATAAAGCCTCACGCCCTTCCAAGACGCTTTCCACTTTGAATTATCTACTTCCCCTCCCAACCCAGGAGTCTCCTTATGATTATAAAACCCGATACCTGAAATTGTGGCCAAATCGCTTTCCAGCGCCAAGTATCCATAAAGGGTACCCCAAAGCCCGTAGCCTCTAACCGGTAATACCAGTTTATCGATCTCCCCTTCTCGCATTTTCATATAAACAATCGATATGTTCTCGCGGCGCTTGATCGTTGCAATATCTTGTTCACCATCCAACGCTATGGAAATACTTGGATCTTTAGCGGATTTAATAGGATCAAATGCTGTTGGGTCTATTTGGTCAGAAAACTCGCCCGTATCAAGATCAACCGCGCGTATAATAAATTCAGAGAAAAGCTCCTCAATACCTCTCCCATCTTCTGACGTTTTCGCTCCTTGAGGTAATAATCCGGCCGCTCTTAAAATATTTTGCTTTTGATCTAGTTCTTTATTGAGAAGCTGGATTGGCTTCAAATAATCCGCCATTCCCGAAACGATGACAGAACACACCAGACACACCGCCAAAGCGATCAAAAAGGTGTTAGCTAATCCATCCTTGTTAAAGCTGGCCACGAGCCGTCCTCCGCTTGATATTGGACTGCATGACGAAATGGTCGATGAGCGGCGCAAACAAATTACCAAACAGGATTGCCAACATCATCCCTTCCGGAAAAGCTGGATTAACAACTCGAATCAATACGCACATAAACCCAATCAGAAATCCGTAGATCCATCGACCTGTATTGGTATGAGAAGCCGACACTGGGTCCGTCGCCATAAACACGGTCCCAAAAGCGAACCCTCCAAGTATCAAGTGCCAATCTGCAGTCATTGAAAACATTGGATTTGTCGACGGAATTAAATTGAATAAGGAGGCGGTAGCAACCAGTCCCGCCACGGACCCCAACATTATTCGGTAAGAGGCGATTCTCGTTAAGCAGAGGATCAGGCCAGCAATAAGAATTGCGAGGAACGAGGTTTCAGCAAAGGACCCTGGCATGTATCCAAGAAACGCATCGATCTGCTGCACTCCATAATCCAAACCTAAAGCGGCATTACCTAGAGGAGTCGCTTGTGTAACACCATCGACAGCAACCCAAACGGCGTCCCCAGACATATCTGCCGGATAAGCGAAATAAAGAAAAGCCCTACCCGTCAAGGCCGGATTTAGGAAGTTTTTACCGGTGCCGCCAAATACTTCTTTACCCAACACCACGCCGAAAATAATTCCGATAATCGCCCAATGAAGTGGAATGTCAGGTGGCAAGGTCAGGGTATAAAGGATCGAGGTTACAAAAAATCCTTCGTTTACTTCGTGACCTCGTTTTGAAGCAAAAACTACCTCAAACAAAATACCGGCTGCGAACACAACGGCGTAGAGAGGTAACAAATAGCCTATTCCGTGTACGACACAATCCCAAAAACTGTTGGGATCGTAACTCACCAAAAGATTCAAATAGAGACCTCGCCAGTTCGATACTGAATCAAGACCAGAGGCCTCCATCGCAAGGTTGGCGTGGTAACCAACAAAATAGGAACCCACAAGCCCTACGGCCAGCGCTAACAGCCAGACCGTCATCATGATTCGTTTCAGGTCCAGACCATCTCTAACGTGAGAAGGTCCTCCGGTGACTCTTCCGGGCGTATAAAGCGCCGTATCAATCGCCTCATAAACGGGAAATAGATACGACAACTTGCCGTCTTTTGAAAAATGCGGCTCTATATCATCAAGGAACGATCGTAATCCCATAACCTTTAGCCTTCTCTCTCAATCTGCGTAAGCATGTCGCGTAAGACGGGACCATACTCATATTTACCCGGGCAACTATAGGTACATAAGGCAATGTCCTCTTCATCGAGCTCTAAACACCCCAGATTAATTGCGCTTTCGATATCACCGACCAACAGACTACGCAATAACTGGGTAGCCAAGATATCCATCGGAATGAGAGTGTCATAGGTGCCAATTGGTACCATCGCTCTGGGGCTTCCATTTGTACTTGTTGTAAATTCGACTGTCTTCTCACCTAGCCATTTGGATAGAAAGACAGGGAATACAGAATGCTTCTTTGTTCCAACAGATAAATAACCGAAAAGGTCGCGAGATCTGCTTTGACCGAGAGCGGCCACCTGCTGATGATATCGACCAAGGTAGTCCACGGGACTATCGGCTCCTCGACCCGATAACACAGAACCCGAAATCACTCTTTGTTCACCTTCTTTTAATTCACCTGCTACTAACTCAGTTAAATTAGCACCAAGACTTGTTCGCAAGAGCCTAGGATTCGAGACACCTGGTCCCGCCAGAGAAACAACACGTTCGGTCAAAATCTTACCCGTCAAAAACAGATGACCAAACGCAATCACCTCTTGAAAATCAAGGTACCAGACGGTTTTATTAGGACCTACAGGGTCTAAATGGTGAATGTGGGTACCGGCCAAACCAGCTGGGTGAGGCCCGGAAAAAACCTGCCCTTTCAGCCCTTCACACTCTGCAAAGCTGACTTCAGAACCTTCGCCCGAACAAATGTAGACATTACCCTCAGTAAGACGGGTCAAAACAAGCAGTCCAGCCTCAAACTCTTGTTGAGCTTCCCTGAGTACAATAGTTGGATCCAGACCTAGTGGGTCAGTATTCATTACTGTGACAAAAATGGAATTAGGTGATGCGTCTATTGCTGGTACTCTCGAAAAAGGGCGTGTGCGAAAAGCGACCCACTGCCCGCTCTTTATCAACTGTTCACGAACTGCAGCGCCTTCTAGTTGGTCTAACTGATTAACATCATGGACCTGAAATTCTTCTTCCGATCCTTCCGTCACATCGATCGTAACGGATAACAAGGATCTTTTATCGCCCCGATTTATACCGGAAATCACTCCTGCACTGGGCGCGGTGAACACTACTCCCTCGTTCTTTTTATCGGAAAAAAGCACTTGGCCAGAATTTACTTTATCACCGACTTGAACGTGCATCGTGGGCTTCATACCAGGGAAATCAGAGCCAATCACTCCTACGCTGCGAGAAGCCCTGGCGAGCTCGATCTTCTGTTCTGGTTTGCCATCTATTGGCAAGTCTAAGCCTTTGTTTATCTTGATCACAGACAACTTAAACTTCCTGACTTTTCATGTGAGGCCAAAAATAATTAGACGGAGAATGATCTGCTTCCCGAACAGAATTCCCACTACGACAAGCCCCTGAATTAATAAATTTATCCTGGTTCATTGTCTAAAACGACCTGAGAAGATCAAAAACTATTAACACCTATGCGCTTCAAATACTCCGGCGACGCAATTATAGAGACCTACGGGTTCGAATTCCATTAAACCGAGCAAAGATTTACTCGATAATTCAACAAAATGTGTTTTTCCAATTAAGAAAGGGACAGACAATCGGGCTGTATCATCGGCTCCATCCGTGCCGGCCCTTTAGAAAGGTCAAATGTGACAAGCTCCCAAGCCTCTTCCACCCTCAAGAGCGCTCTCGCTAACTTATTATTTAGCGCATGGCCCGATTTATATCCTTCAAATTCACCAAGAATTGGCTTCCCTAACAAATATAAATCACCCATCACATCCAGGAGTTTGTGTTTGACAAACTCATCTTTGTAACGAAGACCATCTTCGTTCATTATTTCGTTGTCGTTGATGCCAACCGCATTATCTAGGCTAGAGCCCAGACACTTATTGATGGCCTGAGCCTGATTGAGCTCGCTTTCTAGTCCGAATGAACGAGCTTTGCTAACTTCTTCGACATATGAGACGGAGGAAAAATCTATACTCGCTATTTTAGGGTATTGATTATACACAGGATGATCTGCAGCGAATGTATAGGTTGCTTTGAACCCATTAAATGGTCTTAAGATCGCCTCAGCATCTCCTTGGGTCACTTTAAGTTCTCTTTTTATCATCAGGAAATGCCTAGGAGCATCTTGCTCGATGATTCCCACCGAATTAATGAGATCGACAAATGGAGCAGCGCTTCCATCCATTATTGGAACTTCTTCTCCAGTTAACTCAACGTACAAGTTATCAATCCCAATGCCCCACAGCGCCGACATCAAATGCTCGACTGTCGCCACTTGTGCCCCATTTTGAGAAACACTAGTTGACAACGTGGTGTCTGAAACATTCTCCGCGTAAGCCTTTACTTCTTGATTGTCTAAATCAGAGCGAATGAAGATAATCCCAGTATTTTCTGGGGCAGGACGCAGCGACATACCCACTTTGAGACCAGAATGCACTCCTATCCCAATAGCGTGCACTGCTTCCTGTATTGTTCTTTGCTTGAGACTTATCTTTTTACCGGACATGAAACTACTGCCAAATGGCTAGACTCCTGCGATACGCGCTGCGATCATACGCTCAATGTATATGAAAATGAACACAAAATGGAGAAATTAATGGCGCAAAATGAAACAAAATGTTTCCAAAATATTACAGGTTCCCCGGTAATTTGGTCGATATAGTCGCATTCAACTATATTAAATGACTAAAAACCACGCTCAATTAATAGAGAACAAAATCCTAGCGGTTGCTCCAATGATGGCTTGGACTGATCGACATTGCCGCTTTTTCCATCGGCTATTTTCCCAAAAGATTTTGCTTTTTACGGAGATGATAAGCACTTCGGCGTTAAGGTTTGGTGAACAATACCAATTACTCGACTTTTCTAAAGAAGAGCATCCTGTTGCCGTACAGTTTGGTGGAAGCGAACCTGAGGATCTAGCTCGATGCACTGAACTCGCACAAACGGTAGGATTTGATGAGGTTAATCTCAATATCGGCTGCCCATCTCCAAGGGTACAGCGAGGAGCTTTTGGGGCGTGCTTGATGAAAGAACCTGAGCTCGTAGCGAAGTGCGTTAAAGCCATGATTTCCACGACCGATTTACCTGTAACCGTAAAGTGCCGACTAGGCCTGGGATCTGATGAGTCAACGGTATTCCTGAACAATTTCGTAGAACACGTTGCCAAAGCAGGTTGTAAACGTATTTACGTTCACGCAAGGATCGCCATTTTGGAAGGACTTTCGGCCGCCCAGAACCGATCGATTCCTCCCTTACAGCCAGAGAAAGTTAGGGTTCTAAAGGAGACCTTTCCTGAATTAGAGATTGTATTTAATGGTGGTCTTTCCGACGAGGAAGAAATGCTTCCAATCCTCACTTGGGCGGATGGCGTGATGATCGGCAGGGCCGCCTATCAAAATCCTGAATTACTCTTTAACATCTCCCACCCTGGCAAAACCATCAGCACAACCGAGAGGATTAGCGTGTTTAGACAATATCTGGACTACATGGTTATTCAAATGGAGCAAGGCGAAAAGTTGAACAGACTTACCCGGCCGTTGTTAAATTGTTTCTCTGGAATGCCAGGAGCCAGAAAATATCGACAAATTCTTTCTGATAACACTCGACTCAAATCAAATAACACCTCTATTCTAAACGAAGCGATCGAACAATTAGGATTTGCTCTCTGATGTTTACAAGAATGAAGAATTGGCTACTACCTAAGAAGGAATCCGATCATTCTCATGAGGTTGAGCCGATCGTCGCCTCGTTGACTTTGATGTTAGAAGTCGCGTGGGCGGACCAAGACATTAGCAATGACGAAAAACAGATAATCCTCGTGGCTCTTAAAGAAACTTTCGAGCAAACCACGGACGAAGCAGAAGACTTATTCGAAAAGGCGGTCTCACTCCACAAAGACAGCGTCGGATCCTATCAATACACAAAACTGGTTAACGAGCAATTCAGTTATGAAGACAAAAAAGAGATTATTTTTATACTCTGGCAAATAGCGCACTCTGATCAGCAAATCGACCAGTGGGAAGAATATACGATCCGGAAACTCGCAGATCTTCTTCATGTTGATCACTCAGATTTCATTGACGGCAAACTGAGAACCAAGCAGAAAAATTAATCAGGTTAGATTATCCCCACTCTTTGTTCTTCGTCTCTAATCGCCGCATCCACTCGCTTTAAAGAAACACGGTCTCGGGCCAAATTCAAAGGATGATTGTTTACTTTTTTCTTAGCCAACGCGGGTGCAAATATCGAGAGTTTGTACTCTTCTAAAAAAAATCGAAGAGGCTCGAAATTCTCCGCAGAATAGAGTTCAGACTTCTTAATCTCTTCCAGCCTTTCTTCAAGCACTACAAGGCCATCCATCAGGCCTCTGTCTTTCAGGACCCGTCCTGGCAAACTACCGACACGATATTTAATTCCTTCCAGATATCTCGGCAACAAATGGACAAAAGAGCTAGGTGTGCTCAATAAGAAATCACTAGGAACTAACTGACCAGCCCAACTGCTAATGTGATCACGAGCAGGTTTATAAGATACCGATTCTAAATCTTTAAGTGATCGATACACGTCAAACCTCAATTTTATCACGTCTGCAAACAAATCAAGTGTGTGAAAGAATGCCGGAGCTAACTTTGATCTATTGTTCTCAAACAACGATTCAAAAGACTCTGCTGTTTTAGGTAGTTCACCGTCAGCAAAAAAACAGTTCCATATCGAGGAGAGAATAATTTGCTCTTCAAAGGTCTCGCGATCTCCCAAAGAAGAAAATAACAGGCTCAACTCATTCAGCTTTTTTACTTCATTAACAAAGAATCTCCGTTGTTTGCCCATTTTAAGAAAAACCAAACGGGAATAACCCTTGCGATTTGCAAGGTCGCGCTCTTGTGGCGTTGAAAAAGCTTTTAGACAAACAGTATCTGAATGATCCTCTAACCCTGGAAACACCAGAACCTTTCGGTCATCTATGCTTATAGTCTTCTTGACCACGATTTCTTGGACTGGAAAATCAATCAGATCAGGCTCCAGGATCATATTTTCTTGCGTAATATCTTTCGCCAGCGCTTCTCCTATATAACGCTCTTTTAGCGCTTTAAAATCTCTACCTTGCGCAATCTTCTTGCCTGAGTCGTCCACAAGTCTGAAGTTGGGTCTAAAGTGCTCTGGGACTTGCTCTATTTTCCAATCGTCAGAATCTATCTTGAGGCCCCTAAATTCCCTAATTTGACTCGCGAGCTTTGACAAAAACCGTCCTCTACGATATTCATCTAGTTTGAGTAATTGACCACTCAACTCCAACACTAGCTCCGATATCGGCATCAACGACTTTCTCAGTCCTTTAGGCAGCGATCTAATCCAACTATCGATGACAGATTCCAACATACCAGGGACGAGCCACTCGAAGGGCTCCCGACCAACGACCTGTAAAACACTTATCGGAATCTCAATCGTAACGCCGTCATCTAAACTTCCAGGCGCAAAGGAATAGCTCACCTTTAAAGCAAAACCCTCGATTTCAATATGACCTGGAAAGTCTTCCTGCACAAAGTCGTCTGCAACGCTTAACAAATTTTCCTTAGAAAAATATAAGGCGTCCGTTTCTGTTCGTTTTGCTTTTCTTAGCCAATTTTGAAAATCGGTAAATCCCATTATTTGCGAAGGAATTCTCGATTCGTAAAAATCTTGAAGAACCTTGTCTTCAACCAAGATGCCAGCTCTACGATGCTTGTCTTCGAGATCCTTTATTAATCTCATTTGAGCCAGGTTGTGTTGAAGAAAAGCAGGTATCTTGGGCAGCATACCCTTAATCAAGCCCTCTGAAATAAATAACCCTCTACAAATATCTGGCGCAATCAACGCATAGGAGACAGGTCGTTTTTCTACTATTCTCAGGCCGTATAAAGTTACTGTTCGATAAGCTATTACTTCTCCTCGCCTTGCACTCCAAGTAGGTTCGCTATCAGAAAATTTAACCAAATGCTTAGCTTTCTTTTCAACAGACTTGGGATCTATTTGTGCGACTGTTCTAGCATAGACACGAGTTGTCTCAGTAATTTCAGAAGCAACAATCCAATTCAACTTCTTCTTGGATACCGAAGAGCCCGGAAAGACGCGCAGCTTCAGATTGCGAGCACCAATGTACTCTCCTTTGAGCTCATGCCTCGCAACCAAGCTCAGACAACCGACCAAAATATTTTCATGAAACAACTCGTAATTCGCGGGTTCTCCATTGAGCTTGTAGCCTAACTCTTTTGTGCTGATTAGTTTGAGTTGTCGGTAAACCTCTCTCCATTCTTGAACTCTTGAGTAACTAATATATTGCTTGGCAAGGAGTTTTCGCCATTGATTCTTTGACAGCGACGATCGTTGTTCTTCCAACCAAAACCAAAGTTTAAGAAAGCTCAGAAAATCAGAACGATCGTCCAGGAACTGCTTGTGTTTCTCATCTGCCGCCGCGAGTTTATCTACCGGCTTTTCTCTTGGATCAGAAACAGAAAGAGCAGCGACAACAATCAACGTCTCGCTCAAACCTCCAAAACTTCCAGCCTCCACAATCATTCTAGACAAACGAGGATCTAATGGGATTTGCGCCATTAGACGACCAACCTTGGTTATCTTACCTGCACGAACGGCCCCTAGTTCATCCAAAAGTCGATAGGCATCCCGAATTGCGCTCTCTTCGGGAGGGTCCACAAATGGGAAAGACTCTATCTGGCCCAACCTGAGGCCCTCCATTCGCAGGAGCACTGATGCTAAATTGACTCTCTGAACTTCTGGGTCAGCAAACTCCGGCCTCGCCAAGAAGTCAGCTTCATCGTACAAACGATAGCAAGTACCAGGGGCTATTCTGCCGCAGCGACCTTTTCTTTGATCCGCGCTTGCCTTTGAAATTGGTTCTATTGGCAATCTTTCAAGCTTTGTACGATAGCTGTAACGGTTTATGCGAGCGAGCCCAGGATCCACCACATACCCTATGTTCGGAACAGTTACTGAAGTCTCAGCAACATTGGTTGCCAATATAACTCGTCGAAGGGAGCTCTTATTTGTAAATATTTTCTCCTGATCTGAGACTCTAAGACGAGAATAGAGAGGTAATACCTCTATTTGTTTTTGATAACGTTGCCGAAGGAATTTAGCTGTTTCAAAAATCTCTCTCTCACCAGATAAAAAAACCAGAACGTCCCTCGCACTAGAATTTCTTTTCGCAAGAATCTGATCTAGTGCGTCTGCAATACCCGAATTCAGATCGGTTGGCTCGTTAAGATATTCTACTGATACAGGATAACTTCTGCCGGGTATCTCTATGATCGGTGCGTCGTTAAAAAAAGACGAAAAACGTTCTAAGTTAATGGTTGCGCTAGTAATGATTAATTTGAGGTCCGACCTTTTACTGACTAATCGTTTGAGATAACCCAGCAGAAAATCAATGTTCAGGCTTCGCTCATGAGCTTCATCGACAATTAATGCATCATATTGATCCAAATATCGATCCTTGGATATTTCCGAGAGTAGCAAACCATCAGTCATTATTCTGACCAAAGTCTTTTCTGAGGTCTTATCGCCAAATCTTACGGAGTAACCAATAGACTCTCCTAGAGTTGACCTTGTTTCATCAGCCAACCTTTGAGCGACAGTCCGTGCGGCAACCCTCCGAGGCTGGGTATGCCCAACCATCGCGCCAGCTCCCAAGCCGGCACTCAAGCACATTTTCGGTAACTGGGTGGTCTTACCCGAACCAGTCTCTCCCGCCAAGATTAAGACTGAATTCTCTTTGATAAGGTTGATGATACGATCGGAATGTTCTGCTATTGGCAATCCCGAAGGAACATTTAAGTCTAGGAGTTGTCTAGAAGCTTCGCGGGAGTCGCGCAGTCGCATTGACTCTTTAACAAATTGATCACGCGTATTCTTTTTATCTCGTCGCGACCTGAAATAGTCGCGCCGCATCATATTCTCGAGCTCTAAGTGCAAGGCAGCCTACCTTAGTATTGCCTTTTTGCCAGTTATCAGCAGTTTTTGAAGCTACCTGATATCTACAACCCAATTATTTTGACAGTTCACCCATACTCTCTTCTAAACCTCGAACTGTCAGAGGGTACATACGGCCTCCAACCAACTCTTGAGTCATCATCACTGAGGAAGAATATTCCCAGGTTTCTTGAGGAGTGGGATTTAACCAGATCAACTTGTCGTACATCGAATCGAATCGTTCCATCCAGGATGCTCCTGGCTCTTCATTCCAATGTTCAACGCTTCCACCCGCATGGGTGATTTCATAAGGCGCCATGGTCGCATCGCCAACAAAGACGACTTTGTAGTCGTGGGCATACTTATTGAAAATATCAAAGGTAGGCAACCTCTCTGCCATCCTTCTGCGATTATCCTTCCAAACTGATTCATAGATAAAGTTGTGAAAATAGAAACTTTCCAAATGTTTAAATTCAGTTCGAGTTGCTGAAAACAGCTCTTCACAGATTTTTACGTGGGCGTCCATTGATCCACCGATGTCCAGCATCAGCAATACTTTAACCGTATTTTTTCGTTCAGGGCGCATCTTAATATCTAACATCCCTCCGTTGTGGGCTGTAGATTTTATTGTGTCGTCTATATCGAGTTCCTCATCACGACCAGTTCGAGCAAATTTTCTCAATCTTCTGAGCGCCATCTTGATATTCCTCGTCCCGAGTTCTACCGAGTCATCAAGATTCTTATACTGCCGTTCATCCCATACTTTCTTCGCTTTTTTCTTTTTCCCTTTTCCTTGACCTCCAGGACCATCTTTGCCGTCTCGATCGGCATCACCTTTATCGCCTTCCTCTCCTTCTTTACCCTCTTCGGCCTCCTTTGCCTCTGCCTCTTCCTTCGCTTTTTTGAAAGCCTCAATCAGCTTCTCTAGGCCTCCTAGCCCCTCGATCTGCTCTAGATCTTCTTTACTTAAAGACTTTTCAAACTCTCGGCGAAGCCACTCATCAGGAATCAACGACTCAAGCAAACCGTGCAGATCATCCAGCCCTTTAAAATAGGCACTAAACGCCCTATCGAACTTGTCATAGTCTTTCTCGTCCTTGACCATGGCCGTGCGGCTTAGCAAGTAAAAGTCGTCGATATTGGCATATACCAACTGCTCTTTTAAACCAGTCAAAAGGTCAAGAAGCTCCCGAATGGTTACGGGAACCTTATATTTTCTTAGGGTCATAAAGAAGTTAATTAGCACGCTTATCCCCTGCTGTCTCTTCTGTTCATAAATGCGAGTCTCTCAAGCAAATGAACATCTTGTTCATTCTTAACTAAGGCGCCATAGAGGGGCGGAATTGCCTTACTCGGATCGCGATTCGTTAGTATCTCATCAGGAATATCGTCCGCCATCAGTAATTTTAGCCAGTCAATCAATTCAGAGGTTGAAGGTTTCTTTTTCAGCCCAGGCACCTTCCTGACATCAAAAAAGATCTCCATCGCTTCTTTGACCAGGTCTTGTTTAATCCCTTCGAAACTTACGTTAACAATTTGCTGCATCGTCTCTCTATCGGGAAAATTAATGTAATGGAAAAAACACCTCCTAAGAAAGGCATCAGGAAGTTCTTTTTCATTATTCGATGTGATTATGACAATCGGTCGTTGTTTTGCTTTTATGGTTTGGCCTAGCTCGTAGACAAAGAACTCCATTCGATCCAACTCTTGAAGCAAATCATTAGGAAACTCGATGTCGGCCTTGTCTATTTCGTCAATCAAAAGAACCACTCTTTCCTCAGCCTCAAAGGCCTCCCAGAGTTTGCCCTTTTTTATATAATTTTTTATATCGTTAACCCGATCATCGCCTAACTGAGAATCTCTTAGACGAGATACCGCATCATACTCATAAAGTCCGTTAACAGCCTTGGTGGTTGACTTAATGTGCCACTCCAACAACTCCATGTTCAGCGCCTTCGCGACTTCGATAGCAAGCTGGGTTTTACCTGTACCAGGCTCGCCCTTGATCAATAAGGGTCGTTCTAAACGAACAGCGGCATCAACCGCCATACTCAGTTCATCGGTTGATATATAGCTATCAGTACTTTCAAAAATCATACAACTTATCTCTCTTATCAATTAGGCGAAACCAAACTCACACCTTCTACTTTAAATACCCTAAGCGAGCACTGCAACTTTCTCTACCCCCTGGAAGTCAAATAGAACTCGAGATTTTCACCTTCAACTGTTCAATTCTGCCAAATTTTTTACAATCAGCTGTTTTTTAGCTGCGTCGTCAAACTATCCCTTTTTTTTATTGGACAAATATCTTCCTGCCATCATCAAAATGAACGCACTAACTAGCGTCAGGATCAAGACTTGCGCGCTCATCTTCGAGGAACCTTTTATCTGGAAAAACGTTTCAAATATGAACACAACGTAGGCCGGCGCGAAGTATCCTTCGTAATTTGGTATTGGCGCGGGAACGGTCAATAAAACAAAAAGCAACGTACTCGTTAGGAAGCTCGAAAAAAAACCAAGCAGCAACCGTAACCAATAGAAAACCACCAAACTTACTAAGAATGATGCGCCAACCAGAACAACCCATCCAATCCAATATGGAGTCACATCTGTCACCGTGGCGCTGCCTTGTCTTCGCTCAATACTCGACCCACTTGATAATCATATCCTCTAACTGATTTTCGTGAACACTCGCTTCGCTAACAACCTTATCTTGAACTGAAATTTGTGCCTCGTGGATAGAATCGGAGCGTTTAGAAATTAGGGGGTGCCATGGTTCTAGAGGATTACCCTCAGCTATTCGCCTATAGGCACAGCTCACCGGTAACCATTTGAAGTCAAGCACATTAGCCGGGGTCAGCCGAACGCAGTCGGGCACCAAAGCGTGTCTTTCGAGATAACTCGTACAGCGACATGAATGTTCGTCTAATAAGCGACAGACGACAGCTGTATAGTCCACGCTAGCCGTTGCTTCATCTTCAAGCTTAACCATACAACATCTTGCGCAGCCATCGCACAGGCTCTCCCACTCTTCAGTTGACATCTCATCAAGACCTTTGTATTCCCAGAAGTTTTTACTTTCCTGATCATCCATTGCTTAACTCTTCAACGGTTGGTGGTAACTGTAAATAGAATCCTCTCGATTCAATAGCCGAAAGAACTTGTAGCGCATCCGCACGAGCCAGGTTCCTTTCAGGCCATAATTCCATCTCTAACACTAGCTCGTATTGACCAAAGGAATCTCGCAACTCGCTGGGCAAATCTTCAAATTTTCGGGACTTACCGACGTAAAGATAGGTATCAGGTTTCTTTAGACTCTTGAAAACTTTAATTTCTTGATTTTTTCGGTCTGCCACGTCTCGCTAAACCTTAACGATCAAGAATTTTTAGAAAATCGGATGCAATCAGTTCTGATCTCCATCCCTCGTAAAAATTTGATAACCGGCCAGTTTTCTCAAAGAAACGAACGCACTCCTCCAAATCTCTTTTCCGCCCTAGAAGTTCAATGCAAAGATCCAGCTCCTTCGCCAATCGCTGTGCTATCTCTCTCATCTCCTTCACCAAACGATTCTGAGCTGAGGAAAGGGGCCTATCCACAGACTCAGGAATATCGATCTCTTTTCCTTTTTTGTAACTATCCAGAATTTCTTTTCCGTACTGATTAAACACGGCTGGCGGCAAAAGAGAGCGAACATCCTGTATCGTTAAGGATGCTTTTTTCGCAAACTCGATCAAATGCTCATCCCAAACAACCCTTCGTCTAGGAACATTATCTGAACGCGCTTTTACCTCCCTCCACTCACTAAGCTCTTTAAGAATTGCAAGACTAGACCCCTCAACCTGCCATGATCTTTTCATCGTCCTGTAATATTCTGGTGGTTCAACTTCTTTGTATAAAGTGCGTTCATTAATATCCTCGAGGAACCAATCAATCCGATTCCGTTCTTGGAGCTTCGCTTCGAGCCGTTGATAAAGGGCAAAAAGATACACCACATCTTCAACCGCGTATTCTACTTGCGCCTCAGTGAGAGGCCTCTGTAACCAATCTGAACGAGTTTCATTTTTCTTAATTCCGACTTGAAGCATCTCTTCTGCTAAGTTTGCGTAACTCAAGCTATAAGAATCACTCAAAAAAGCGTACGCAAACTGTGTGTCAAAAACATTGCGTGGAGTCGCGCCCATATGCGACGCAACAAGCTCAAGATCCTCCTGACAGGCATGAAAAACTTTGAGTTTTTTTTCGTCTTCAAGGAATTCAACTAAAGCCGACCAATCCTTTATAGATAAAGGATCTAGCAAAAAAACATCTTTACCTGATGCAACCTGATAAAGCGCTGGAATAGGGTAAAAAGTGTTAGTCCGCTTAAATTCGCTATCGATCCCAACAACTGATTCAAAATCTCGAACCGCAGCCTTTAAATCTGTTGAATCTGATATCCAACTAACTGATGGTTCGTCGGCCTTGTAAGGCATGCGTCAAAGTCCCCCCATCCGCGTATTCTATTTCGCTACCAAGAGGCACACCATGCGCTATCCTAGACACCTTCTCAATAGAATCATCAATAATTTGTGTTATGTAATGGGCTGTTGCTTCGCCTTCAACGGTAGGGTTTGTTGCTAAAACCAATTCTTTTGGTTTCAATTCTTCTATTCGACTTACTAATTCGCCTAAACCAAGTTCATCGGGCCCTATTCCATCTAGAGGCGATAACCGCCCATGAAGCACAAAATAGAATCCGTTATAGCCACCAGCTTGCTCGAACGCCAGCACATCAGCCGCTGATTCTACTACACACAGAAGACTGCCATCTCGATTAACGTCAGAACAGATTCGACAGATGGGATCCTCTGTGAAATTTTGGCACTTAGAACATTTTCGAATATTTGACATTGTTCTAATCAAAAGATCTCCTAGACTGGCTCCTCCATTTCTATTTCTTTGCAACAAGTGGAGCACCATCCGTTGAGAGGTCTTCTGGCCGACTCCCGGCAATACTTGAAACGCTTTTACGAGCTCGTCTATCAGTGCCATTAAAGATTAAGTCCTCCTAATGGGAATCCCATCCCTCCAGCGAGCTCTTTCATCTTATCGGCTTGCGCTTTTTCAACTTTTTGAACAGCATCGTTACAGGCAGCCGCTATCAAATCCTCGACAACTTCCAGCTTTTCGTTCAATAAACCAGAATCTAAAGTCACATTCTTTACTTCGTGGCGTCCGTTCATCACTACTCGCGCTAAACCGGCCCCACTTTCTCCTTCAACCTCCAGGGAAGCGACCTGCTCCTGTATCTCCTGGATTTTTCCCTGCGCCTGTTGAGCTTGCTTCATCAGATCACCAAAATCTTTTAAGCTCATAAATATATTCTCCTAATCCAGCGGCTTTACTTCTTTTAGCTCACCCTCAAACTCGTCTAAAAGGCCAGTGATGTTGGGGTCATCCTTGACCATCGCTTCTGCTCTAGCTTGTCGCTCCGCTTCTAATTTAACTTTCTTCTTAGCTATGGTCTCTTGCTCTAATACGCCGCTATTAATTTTCAAGGAGACTTCCTGGCCTTCACCAAGACAAATAGCTTCTCTGAGCTCTTCAGTTAGTTGAGGAGACAATAAGGCATCGTGATTGGAATCCAACGTCAACTCTATGTTTGGTAGCTGCCATTTTACCACGATAGAATTTTCCGCGATCATTCTGGAAATACCGGCAAGCCGCATCTCATCTATCTTCTGTTCCCAGTCGATTTCCTGACCATGCAAAACTAGGCCGGGCTCTTTCATTGTCATTTTGCCAGCTGGCTCTGGATTTTCTTTTTCAAGAACCTTCGACGGCTCCTCACTAGAAGATTGACCCTTTAATGAAGCCTCCACAAAATTTTGCGCGTCGTCTAATGATGGCAAGGCTTCAGAATCATCGATGTTTTTAGCTCGGCTAGGAACTGGTGAGACAGGAGACGGTGCAAAAGAGAGCATCCTCAACATCGTCATCTCAAACCCACTGCGTTCGTCGGGCACGATATTAATATCTCTCAGACCTACCAGCGCTATTTGATAGTACAACTGTAATTCTTCTGCAGTGAAATTCTTATCTAAGTGCTTTCCAAGAGAGCAATCCACTGCCAAAGAGTGCAAAGCCTCAATGACTCCTTTTAACAAGTCACTGAAATTGGTATTACGCTCTGCTAGCTCGGAAGAAAATTCAATAATTTGATGAGCGGAACCAGCTTCCAGAGCCGACAAAATTGATTCAATTTCATCTCTGCCCACTACCCCTAACATATCCACTACATTGTCATGAGAAACATGTCCGTCGCCATGAGCTATTGCTTGGTCCGTCAAACTTAAGGCATCACGCACGCTACCCAACGCATTCTTTGCAATTACTTCAAGGGCGGCAAGGTCAAAAGTAACACCCTCTGTATTCAGTATTCCTTCTAAATAACTACTAATAGACTGCGCCGATAGATTCCTCAACTGAAACTGTAAACACCTCGAAAGCACTGTTACTGGTACCTTTTTGGGGTCAGTAGTCGCCAAAAGAAACTTAACGTGGTCAGGAGGTTCTTCCAGGGTCTTCAGGAGCGCATTGAAACTAGCCGTGGATAACATGTGAACTTCATCTATCAAATAAACTTTAAAACGCCCGTTCGATGGTAAATACTGGGTATTCTCCAACAGCTCTCTAGTGTCATCCACGCCAGTCCTGGAAGCCGCGTCAACCTCGATAAGATCAATAAAACTATTTTCTTTGATTCCTATGCAAGCGCTACACCTACCGCAAGGCTGCGAAGAGACGCCTTCTTCACAATTTAGACATTTCGCTAAAATCCTGGCAATCGTTGTCTTCCCAACTCCCCGCGTTCCAGTAAACAGATAAGCATGGTGTAACCTACCCGAATCGAGAGCATTGGTTAGCGCACGAACAGTTTGATCTTGACCGATTAATTCAGAAAAAACCGAGGGCCTGAGTCTTCTAGCTAGTACTTCGTATGTCATGAGGGTTATTCTATCAGTCCATGGTCATCGGCTTCATCCGTGAATATTAAGTTAGCACAATTCCAGGAACATCTTTCACATTTTGAGAAAGTCATCTTTGGACATAGAGGCGCAGCAGGTCTAGCTCTTGAAAATACTCTTGGTAGTTTCAAAATCGCCTGCGAATTGGGCTGTCCCTTTATTGAACTTGATGTTCATCAAGTCAAAAAGAACAACTCAAGTGAACTGGTCGTCATTCATGATGACACGTTGGACCGTACCACCAATCACAAAGGAAAAGTCAGCCAAATTTCTTTAACCGAACTACCTCAGATACTGACAAAAGATGGTGCTTCTGTTCCTCTCCTCAGTGAAGTGATATCGCTTATCGAAAATGAGATGAACACTTTAAACAAAATAATCGGTCTGAACATTGAATTAAAGGGAGACAATACAGGTTTACACACGGCCAACTATATAAAGGCGATCGATAAGATTCCAACTATCGTCTCATCATTCAAATTGGAAGAGCTGAGGGCATTTAGAGCAGCAGATAAAGAAACTCCCGTAGCACCCTTATTTCATCGATGGGAAGACTCATGCATTGAAATCGCAGAGGAACTCAATGCCACAGCGATCAATTGTTCCGCCAAAATAGTCAATCAAAAAAGAGTCGAGTTGATTAGGGAAAGAGGATTAAAAGTCTTCGTCTATACCGTCAATTCTCGAAACAAAGCTGAAGAATTGTTCAATATGGGCGTCGATGGAATCTTTACAGATCATCCGGACAGAATGGGAAATTGGTTAACATAATCGAAGACCGATAGCTTCCAATAACAAAGAATACAATAAGAAGAATCAATTGAGCAGGTCAAAGCAGAACAATTCATCAGGACCTCACAAAGAATATCTACCCAGTCAAATACACTCTTTAGAAGGCACCGTGGGCCCCATTCGCGGCTACCTAACTCTGTCGCCCGGCATACCAAAAAAGATGTGGTACTGGCTCGCCGGCTCCATAGCCAACGGTGGACTCTTCAATTTTCTCGGCATGTTTCTACTCTATTACTACAATCAGGTTCTGGGCCTTTCGGCCATATTGGCGAGCCTTGCAATAGCCATATCTATCGGACTCGACGCAATAAGTGATCCACTTATCGGATATCTATCCGACCGCTTCAAGCATAAGCTCGGCAGAAGAATACCCTTTATGATCGTGGGGGTAGTGCCCACTGGCCTGGCAATTTTACTGTTATTTACCGTCAAGCTAGGAGACACGCAGACACTCCTGTTTATACAAATGTTGGTATTAATAAGCTGTCTGAGAGTAGCCCATACTTTATACAATGTTCCAAGGCTGGCTCTAGGACTTGAGCTATATCGTGGATACCAAGAGCGCAACGTGCTTTGGAGCAGGAACAACAATGCCGATGTGGTCGGAATAGGCATAGTTCTCGGCCCGGTGCTCTTCTTTTTTCTTTCGGACTGGAACGATATTGAAGGTTACACGTGGTCAGCGGTGTGGTTGAGCGTTGTTTTTATAGGTTACGCAGGTCACTCAACGTGGAGAATACGTCACATAGAAATAGAATATAATCTGCAGGAAAAACAGACCTCCCACGCTTCCATAAAAAATCTCATGCATGAACTAGGATCCTTGATACGCAATAAGTCATGGCTTGCGTTATTTTTTTCCGTCTTGTTTTTTAATATCACAGGGGGACTCTTTGGCGGATCATACACTTATCTGAATGACTATCTCTGGCTGTGGAAACCAAATGAGCTAGCATCAACGGGCTTCTTCACCCAGCCCGCAAGCGTCGCCGCTGCTTTTTATGTAATGTCTATTACTAAAAGATTTGACGACAAAAAGCGATTAGTCATCACGACAGCTTGGGTAGCTTTAATTACGGGACCCATTTTTATGGGCTTGCGATTATGCGACATTCATTTCGGGACCAACTATCTCCCAAATGCTGGTGAAGGAATCTTCAGTCCTTTGTGGTGGTTATTTAGTCTAAATGGATTCGTTGAGACTTTTTTATGGACGATATTCTGGATCTTGGTGAGCTCTATGTTTTCGGACGTACTTGAAGAACAGGAATCTAAAACAGGCTCACAATCCGAGGCTCTGGTAACCTCAACCAACAACTTCATGCATAAATTGATCGCGGGAATCAGCGTACTTGGGGGTGGCATAATGATCACCTGGGCCGGCTTCGACAACAACTTAACCCCAATAGAAAGCGAACTCGCCGCCTTTAAACTGGGCCTGATATCCGTTGCTTCAAAAACCTGTGGGGTCTTACTTTCTATAGTTGCACTTTACTTTTATGATATCGACAAGGCTAGTCACGAAAAATATGTCAATGACCTAGGCTACAGCGGATCAGAGGGATTTTCACAAGATATGTCTTCATCGGGCGATGGGCATTAGTAATCAAATAATGTTCCGAATTAAAACACTCACCATATTAGGCTTTCTTTCTATTTCGGGTTGCAGCTTATTCGCGCCAATCGAGCAACCCAAAGAAACCCCCGGACCTCATTTCCCAGAAAACAACTCCTGCAGTCCCTACAAAGGCACCATGTCTTGTGAAAGAGGCATTTGCACGCCCGACTACGGCAGAACTGATTGCGAACTCAGGCACCGATGAAAGTGGCTAAAGATTTAGATCTTGTTTCCTTCATAAGCTAGGTTTACCCGATCTGGGATCTCAACAATTTCCCTGAGCACACACCGATAATTAGCAAAGCCAAACTGCCTTAAATTCAAATTTTTTCGGTTCAACACATACGAGAAGACTTGCCAATAACTCCACTCGACTTCATCAGAGGTTACTCGGCTCAGCGGTTGGGCGCGCCAATCTTCATTGGCCCACTCGAAAACCATTTTCTGCTCGACGTCTAGTACAAAATACTTATATTTAATGGTCCCGGATATTTGCTCGCACTCTAATCCAACAGCACTCTCAGCATATTGATCGATCGGCACCTCCACTGGGTGCACTTGCGAACCAAACAGAGCGAGAAAGACAAAGACAAAAAGAAAAGAGAGAAGGTCCAAATGACTCATCAATACTCTCCAGTCACACTAATTCGTATTAGTTCTAAAGTTAAATACATCGCGAGCCTAACAGTCAGTATGGCGGAGAAGGAGGGATTCGAACCCTCGATAGGGGTTGCCTATACTCCCTTAGCAGGGGAGCGCCTTCGACCACTCGGCCACTTCTCCTAAACACCACTTAGTTTACATCTAAACTTCCTCTATTGCAGTGGTTAGTGGGCTTATGTAACTATCAATTCACAATCTATGGAGAGAGCTCATGCCTTTTCACCATGTAGCCATAACGACCAAGGACATGGCAGCGACACATGATTTCTACTCAAAAGTCATGGGCTTTGATCTTGTGAGAGTAGAAAAGGCGATACCAAATAAAGAAACTTGGGCTAAACACTTTTTCTACGACACTGGCAACGGGGAGATATTAGCCATTTGGGAAATCCATGATGACTCTTTAGGACATGATTTTCCCACCAGCATAACCGCGGGGGCTAGGCCTTCCACTTTGGTCAAACCATAACGCTTTTAGCCTACATAGCCCTCCACACTTTAAAAACCCATATCAGAAGAATAAACAGTCATGGCATCGAAGTAACGGAGATCGACCAAGGATGGTGTAAATCAATCTATATCGATTACCCTGATGAAATTATGGTGGAATTTTATGTTACGACTAAAGCCTTCACAGAAAAAGATAAAGAAGATGCAGTAAAAGCTATAACTTCAGATGCAATAGCTGAGAACGACCCACCTAAAGTTACGATGCACCCTGCATCTACTGGACATTAATCGTCTGAATCTAATTCAAACTCTGAGTGCAAGGCCCTAACAGCAAGTTCCATATACTTTTCTGCTACTACAACCGAAATTTTGATTTCCGAGGTCGAAATCATCTGAATATTGATGTTTTCAGATGCCAGACAATCAA
>CAJWGQ010000012.1 GCA_913041025.1 uncultured Gammaproteobacteria bacterium
TAGAGACCTCTAAGATATCGGGAGGCCAATGACCCGCATGAAGCGCGTTCAAGGTTTGACCGCCGTTCCTCTTGTTGACGACAAGGAGTGAGTGGGAAAAGTCCGACTCCTTGAAGTCACGCTCAAAGTTGGCATTGTTTCTCGGAAAATAGTCTCCTTGAGGCCACCACCACATTTGCCCGCGAGTAGATGAGTACAGCACAAACTTTGTTAAAGAGTCTGTGATTATTCTGCGGACTTCACTTTGGCCCTGAATCTCGTCAACGACGTGGATCAGGTCTCTCCAAAGCCCGAGGCCGCTACTTTTATCTACAGAGATCAAACTCGGAATTCGAGATGTTCTATTGAAATGTTGTTGTAGGGTCCAGGGCAGCATAGAAGCGAGCAAAACGGCCGATACGCTGATCGCTACAAATTGAGAGCGAATTGATTTGTTGGATTGATTCGCGAGATACAGCACTCCAAGCGTTGCAGCCATTGTTCCTAGGGGAATGAGGTAAGCAGTACGCCATAGTCCGGTTGCTGGTCCAAAATGAAGAAATACAACAGCATAAAGCGGGTTCAGGTTAGTGAAGATTGGGACCAGCATTCCTGCGGTGAGAAAGTCCGACCGAAGCATCCGCCGAAATCTGAATAGCCACAGTAGATATACGGCTAGACCGAAGTAGCCGATCGTATCCCAAAAGCGAAACCCAGGATTATCTAATGGAAGCCCGGACCCGATAGAAAGATACCGACCTAGATCAACGATATGGGGAGTGTGTTCCCAGGGATTAATCGAACGGGTGACAAGCGCATAGATGACCGTCAGCGCAAGACCAACCAGTATGACCTGCGCGCTAGTTCGGGTACGGAGCTGAAGTTCCCGTGGAAAATGTTCGGCATCGAAATATGTTCTGATTGCACGAACAAAAACGATAATGGATAAAAGAATTAGGGTGAGTAATGCCTCTTGAGCGTGGATCAAGTACATGATCACCAAAAACAGAGGTACTAGCAATAGATTGCTACCCGTATTTTTGGGCCTTTGGAGATAGTCGAGCGCTAAAGCGGCGCTTGCAAAGATTAATGGGTATGCAAAGATTGTAGGGAAGTAGGCGTAATACCTCCCGTAAGCAAAACCCGCGGTGCCTAGCGAAATAAAGGTAAGTAGCGCTGCAGCAGAGGCGCCAATAAGCGTGACATTTTCCGAAAATCTAAATCGGTCGAGGACGAGGAACGAAAAAAAGTAAGTGGTCGAGATAAAGATGCACCCTGTGAACAAAGAGACGCCACCTACCATCTCAAATGGTTGTTTACCCAACTGATGCGCGATTAACGCATGAATCAGGTAAATTGGGCTGGTAGTAAGACGTTCATAAATTGATCCACTGTGCTCGCCAAATTTGCCCGCCCCTAAAGCGGCAAACTCAATCCCGACCCTGGCTAGATGTTTCCATACGTCTGACGGGATCTCGGTGTACGCGCCAACATGAAAGTGGTAGACGGTGAAAGCACCAAGCAAGATCAATAACGCTTTCAGTTTGCGTTTTTCTTTGTTCTGCCATTTCAATCGAACGGTGGTACCCACCGCAGTCTGGCCACGACATTTATTAAGCACCGTTACGATCAAGATTACCAAGGCAAAATGAAGTACCGCGAGAAAGGCCCACTTGCCCAGGCCGAGGAGATAGACCAAAGCCACTGATCCAACGATAATTGACAGGCTAAGAGCATATGAGAGTAAGAAGCGTTGTCTTTTGATGTCGAGCAATCGACAAAGCAGGTATCCGGTTACAAAAAAGTAGACGAAGTAGATGCCTGCGATTGCGAGATCAAATAAGACGCTATTCATCAGGAATTACCCGCCACGGGTTAGCAGAAAAAGTTTTGAATTACTCTACGGTTTGCCTTGGTCCGAAAAACGACGAAGTTGTCTTTCAAAATTCATTTAGACAGATTTAACTCGCATGATTGGATTTTTCGGCGCATGCCTGCTAGGTGCTTGGTTGCTGGGGCACCTGCTGATTTTGGGGGTCATTACAGGTCGAGCAAACACCCGAGCGATCCTCTTGCTCATGGCTTCTTTTCTCACGCTAGTCTACCTGACAAAGCCGTATACCTACGACCTGAACAAGTATTCAATTTATTTGTCGACAGGGTATATATCCACAAAACCTTGGCATACCCCCGATGGCAATTTCCAGCTGGATGAGAAAGATGTAACGGGTGAACCATTTGCAGGAGCCTACGAGTTAGGTTTTCAATGGCTGGCTGAGATTAGCCACAAGTTTCTTCCTGGGGGCGCCCTTTGGCCAAGAGTCGATGCGGATTACGGAGATTTAGGACAAAGAGGGCCACCGAGAAGTGATGCCGCTATCTTTGCGTTTGGCCTTATCGGTTTTGTTTTGGTGTGTTGGGGGCTAAAGCATGGCGGCCGGAGAAACCCTGATGGTTCGTTGTTATCAGCGCCGGATATGCTTCTGGTGTCAATATTAGTTTTAGGCTCCATATTCTTTCTATTGGGGAGTCAGAACACTCTTCGACAATTCTTAGCAATGTCCATCGTAATCAATGGCATTGTTTTGGCGATGTCGCGTCGGTATTTTATGGCCATCTTGGTTTGTGGACTCTCCGCGCTATTTCATAAATGGGCGCCTTTTTTAGGAGCGCTTGCAATATTTATCGCGCTAACCACCAATCTTGAATTTTCACTTGCGAGAGATAAAGGGGTAGTGTCTTTTCGTCCGGGTAAATTTGATCTATTGATATTTTCGCTCGGCTGCATGGCGATGATCATGATCAAAGCGATCGGCGTATTCGGTTTGTTTACGGCAGATCTGCCTCTGATTGGTGAGTTAAAACATTATTTGATAGACCAGGATCAGTATCAGTCATTGGAGAGGGTCAGCGGTTTAACTAAAGCTGCCCTTCTGGTGTTCCTAGCTATTATTTCTGAGGCCGTGCTCGGTACTACAGACGATGCGAATTTCAATAAGGCGCGGTCCCTTAGACGCAAAGTGCTGATGTTCATTTTGCCGTTGGCGGTTTTTCCTGAAATATTTTCTCGTTTACTGATCGTCTATTGGGCGTCTGAATTAATCTTTATGGTTGGCGCGCTGACTGCGAGCCGAGTCCGTACCCGATTGGCCGGTGCGTTAGTCTTTTGCGCCTATGGCGCCGCGCCAAATGCTATAAATGTAGTTATTGGCTCGGCTTGGAGGTTTGCTCTCTGAGTTGAGAAAAGTTGCAATTTGAGCCTTCCCAGTCAGTGGATAATGTTCTCGACTGAACTTATGCAAGTACTGGTGATTTGCTGAGTGTTCAATTCAGGATAAGTGGGGATAACGCTAAATCTAGGGCTATAATTGCGCGCGCAAACGAGGAGCCGCTTCATTAAAGCCAACCATCCCCGTTCCCTCTGTCAAAAATTGGAAAACTGCAATGTTCGAAGAGTATGCGGCCAGATTGTCTTCCGTGCTGTCAAATTATGACTGGACCCCAGTCGAAAAGCTCGCAGCCGAAATTTTTAAATGTTGGGGTAGCCGTAAACAAGTAATCATCTGTGGAAACGGAGGCAGCGCCGGCAATGCGATACATCTGGCTAACGATTTTCTTTACGGGATAGCAAGCAAAGTCACAGACCCCGGTCTCAGGGTTGAAGCACTACCTGCAAATAGTGCCGTGCTTACTTGCTTGGCGAACGATATTGGGTACGAGGAGGTTTTCGCCGAACAAGTTCGTGTCAAAGGAAATCAGGATGATCTCTTGATCGTTCTTTCTGGGAGCGGAAACTCGGAAAATATTGTGAGAGCACTTGATGCTGCGAAGAGTATCGGTATGACGACTTGCGGAATTCTAGGCTATTCAGGCGGTAGTTGCTTGTCGCGTGTCGATATAGCTATTCATTTTCCGATAGATGACATGCAGATCTCAGAAGATACCCAATTAATCGTTGGACACATGTGTATGCAGTACCTGTGCGGCAAAATCACGTCGCAAGAGCTCGACTAAAAACATTGCTCACAGTGGCCTATCAAGCAAAAGATCAGTTCAGAGAATTGATCAAGCGGTTATTTAATTACTCCGTTCTCTCCTTGAGTACGGATGCGCAGGATGGACTTAGAGAGACTGTCCGACTCTTAGCCTTTCACCGCTGGAAGATGCTGGGATTGGTCTGCGCAGCTACGGTTGCTGCGATCCTTGAGGGCGGGACGATGGGACTCCTGGGTCTCGCGGTATCGGTGCTAGTTGGCGAAGTGGATCTTACTTCGGAAGTTGTCAGCGGTCGCCTTGGGCCAACTTTCGATCAGTTCTTGGAGACGACTAGCGCAAGCGGCTTGTTTCTATTGTTAGTTGGGATAGCAATCATTGCGCAACTAGCAAAAAGTATATTTTTGTATGTCAGCGCCGCTCTTGAAATAGGACTTTCTTATGACCTGAAAAGAGAAATTCAAAAAAAAGCGGTGAATCACCTCATGAGAATGAGTTATCGGCAGGTCGCGGCTTACTCACCTGGAGAGATCGCGAACGCGATTGATCAAGCAGATGTGGTCCAGGAAGGCGTAAATGGCGCGGCAAACGTTATTCGAGCGACTCTAATGCTGCTGGCCTATCTCGCGATCATGCTGTTGATGTCCGTGAAGATGACTATCGCGACCGCTATCGTAGCCGTTTTGTTGTGGGTAGCTTTAAACCGAGTAGTTAGGATACTCCGGGAATTGGGGAAAAAGTCGATTGATGCAAGAGTAGCTCTCTGGAAGTGGACGATAGAGTTTCTGAATGCCCCGCGGCTTCTTCGTATTTTTAATGCGACGGAATTCGCAGCGGAGTCGATAAACAAAGCGCGGGACGAAGAAATTTTTCCGGAAAGAAAAGGAAAGATCATTCAGGCTGCAATTAAACCAGCGATCGAAGCGATTACGATCCTAGGGGCAGGCGTATTTCTCCTCGTGGGGTACTCGATAGCTGGAAATGGAGCGCAGTCGGTGGTGCCCCAACTCTTTGTTTACGTCCTCGTTTTTTACCGCCTCAAGCCGCAAATCTCCGCATTTAACGATTTCAGGGTCAAGCTTGCCTGGATCATGAGGCGATTAGAGCTTGTGGGAGAATTCCTGCGTATCTCAGACAAAGAGTTCCTGCAAACTGGCGGTGATTCGGTTAAGCGAGTGGATCTTCCAATTCGGTTTGACAGAGTCTCTTTTCGCTACTCCCCGGACATTGATTTCGCGTTGTCGGATATCAGTTTAACCATTCACCCTGGTAAGACATTGGCGATAGTCGGCCCATCCGGTGCAGGAAAATCTACGCTTGTTGATTTGTTGATCGATTTATATCAGCCAACTAATGGGAGCCTTTTTCTAGGAGAGACCAATCTATCGTACCTTGATTCTCATGAGTGGCGCGAGAGAATCGGGATGGTTGATCAGAACATTCTCCTTCTAAATTCATCAGTTTCAGAAAATATCCGATTCGGAAGAGTAGATGCTACGCACGCTGATGTCACCGCAGCAGCTCGATTAGCAAATGCGGATGGATTTATTGCAGAATTAAATGAGGGGTACGAAACCATAATTGGAGAAAAAGGGTTCAAGCTTTCTGGCGGTCAGCGACAAAGATTGGCTTTGGCGCGCGCGCTAATGAGAAATCCAGAGATACTCATCTTGGATGAGGCAACAAGTGCGCTGGATTCAGTTTCGGAAAAAGCAATTCAAGCGGCAATTGATGAGATGCATGAAACCCGGACGATCATAATAATTGCTCATCGCCTTTCCACCATTGCCAGCGCAGATCATATAGTCTTTCTGGAACGAGGAAAGATTATCGAACAAGGTAGTCCAAAGGAATTGCGGGAGCAAAATGGGCGCTTTGCTGAACTATGGAACCTCCAGATGCGCGCCACTTAGCATCGGTGCGTCAATTTCCAAGCGTTGATTTCATTTCAGCTGTCTCACTTTCACACGCAAAGCCGGTATATCGAGATTTCACTCACGCAGTTAAAGACCTAGAAGACGATCTGTCACCGAGCGACTTGTGCTTACGTTTAAAGCCAGGAAATGCCTGATTGGTTGTTGAGAGAATATTTAGCGCCTGGAAACCCGCGGAGCCACCACAAGCAGGTAGGATACGTTACAAACTAAGGAACAGTATTCGTTTCGCATAATGTCTAAGAGCATTTTATTTCATCTAGCTGGTGGGATCGGCAATATGATTATGGCGACTCCCGCGATTTCTAGTCTTGTAAACGCTGGCGAAACAGTAGATTTATTTGTAGAAGGTGATTCTGAAGAGGCAATCGACTTGTTCAAGGGTTGGTCATTGCCTCGCGTAGTCGTGGACTCCATCGTCGACCTGCCAGATAAGGGGTATGATTTTTATTTGATTTCTTGGTTAGCTAAGAAACCACTCGCTATAGGTCAGGTCGACTCATCCATTATCCTTTCAACTAGTTATCATGGAGTTGATGGGAGGAGATTCCCAGAATATGAGATGTATCTACATTTCGCGAGAGCGATCAGCGATCAATGCGAGTCTACCGTGGAGACTTATTGCGGCTCTTCAGAGAGAAGTTTTCCCGAGATAACAACAGAGACGCTGGTTCTGTACCCGGGTTGCCAAGAAAGGTTTCCAATTAAACGTTGGGACAAGTTTCCTGAACTTGCAGGCAGATTCAAGGATGTGGCAATTGTGGGGTCACCAGCGGACCTTAGTGCCACTTACAGTCGACTTTACCCTGAGTGGATAAAACGGAGATTTGGACGCCAATTGGGTAGAAACAGACGCCTTACTAGCTTATTGAATCTGTTCTCTGAAAAATACAACCACGAAAATACCTTCCCATCACATGTGAAGAATTATCTAGGCAAGTTATCTCTTGCGGACACTGCCTCTCTAATAAGTCAGTCTGGAGCGTTCGTGGGCAATGATGGCGGATTAGCCCACATAGCGGCAGGGCTGGGGGTCGAAACGCTCGTTCTATTCGGTCCGACGGATGAGGCGAAGAACCTTGTCCCAAGGGACAATGTTCACGTAATCAAGATGGGCCTTGACTGCCAACCCTGCCAATTCGGCGGAAAATTCCCAGACGCGTACACCAGTCACTTCATCGGGTGCCCATTGGGTGTAAAGTGTCTGAAGTCGATCACTGTGGACCGTGTCGTGACCGAGTTGCGAAGCGTGGGCTACAACGAGACGATGTCTGTGTAATGACAAGCTTCTCTGCTGGTATAGATGCCTATGTCTGGGCGCTTAAACGATTATCAGAATATCTATTGAGGACAAACCTAGCTGTCAGGGTAGCCTAAATTGTTTCCCACGCAGTCTAATTCAAGTAAGCGATTCAGTAGCGCAATATTCATTAGGCTTTAGGAGTTTCCTTTGGTCAAAAAAAGCACGAAGTGGTTGCCATTGAAAAGAGAACTAGTGGGATTGCGGCGAGCCTTCACCGGTCGTGACCAGGCGCTAATGCGGCAGTCTTCCCGCTTGCTCGACCTTGTATCGAATAAAGCCCCTTGGGCGTTGGCTAGGTTCAACGATGGTGAAGTCAAGGCGATGCTGAGTTCCAATGTCGGGGAAAAGACCGCTAGAGATGACCAGGAAATTAATCAGTCGCTTGTCGATAAATTGAATTGGGCATTTAATCAGAGATCCGACAATCTATGGTTAGGCCTGCCGTGCAGTGTTTGTTGGCCAAGCGAGAGGGCTTATTTAGGGGGAAAAATTGAAAAAAATTATCCATATCAAACTTTGGCGGTGGTTCAAACAAATCGTAACTGGGACGATTGGATAACTAAGTTACCACCTTTGCTTAAGAATAGGTCGGTAGTATGGGTCTCTGGTGAGGATCAAGACCTTAATCATCTTAAGTCCAAGGTTGGCATAGTTGCTCGTGACCATTGGAAGCTTCCAACTACTAATGTTTGGCAAAGCGAATACAAGAAACTCAGTGAGAAATATAATGAGTTTGAGACGGGCGATATTGTTTTTTTGAGCTGTGGTCCATTGGCAACCGTGCTTGCAGTCGAATGGTTTTTGAAAAGACCAGACTGCACCTTTATTGATATTGGATCTACGTTTGATCCCTTCACGCGCAATGTTTGGCATGCCTGCCACAAAAAAGAATTGCCTAGATGTATTGGTTGCAACTGAAGGAGCGAAAACTAGGATATACAGGAGGTCCGAGTAGGGCTTTTCCCAAGTTTAGAGAAAATCTATGATAGATCGCTTTAGATGGCGCGAATCTCGCCATGGAGACGAATTCAAATAGTCGGGTCTATTTTCGTTGGCGGCAAAGTGTTCCGCAATCCATTGCTCATGCTCCAAGAAACCTCGTCTTTTCCCTCCCAAAATACTAAAAGCACCCTTTGTAAGCTTCCCCCACTCATGACCTTGGTTTCTGGTTATTGATAATGAGGAGCGTCTACTGAAGTACTGGTCGTTTGGGTTCTCAGCCGTGGAATTTCGTGCTTGCTGTGGATGCCATAAATGAACGCCGGAAAAAGCCATAGAGCTGTTATCTATGGGGAGAGTGTTCCTCAGGCGATGAAAGATATCATCGTCTTCTCGACCATAGCCCTTCAGATACTGTTCGTCGTATCCGCCTATGTGAAAAAACGCATTCGCTGGATACGAGATGAGCCAAACCTGATCCCAGGGTTGTGGGCCGCTGATGCCTGTGATACCCATGCACTCCGAGAAGCTCATGGTTTCACTTGCTAGCATCAAATTCTGATTAATTAGTCTAATTAACCATGGGCGCAAGCTACTTACTCTAGATGCCAAAGCCCACATAGTGCGGTAGTGAAACCCGGAAACTGATCCTTTGGTATTTCCGAATTGCCCACGCCCACTGGTATCTATCATGAACCCAATTTTTAAACAGGGGCGATCCACTTGGCTTTCGAGCGCACCCATGACGAAATCCTCGTGAACCCAATGGTCCGCATCAATCATCGTGAATACTTTTCCTTCCGCTACCCGGAAACCCACATTTCGTGGAAATGCCGGATTCATATAAGTGTTGGTTCCACCGCTTGGAAGAAACACGTATTTAATCGGAAATGACCAAAATGCCGAAGTTGCGAGAGCTCGGTATTCTTGGTCCTCGGAGTTGTCGACTAGGATGAATTCAAACGGTAGAGTTTTCTGATGCCGTTTTGCATTCAGCTCAAGACGACTAAGCACCGCTTTGATTCGCTGGTAGCGCCCGCCAGCGGCTGGAGTCACTATACTTAGTTGAGGGGTCACTTATTTTGTTTTGATCAAGAAGGCTGCCAATCACAGAGGCCTATAGGACTAACTTGCTAGTTCGATCCAAGTATCTATTGGGCTCGTCGGAGCTCGCATCACAAAGAGAAAGTAGAAACCTATAAAGTTAACGAGTGTCAGTCTATTTATCAGAAATCGTAAAGGCAAGTAACAAGTAAAGTGTATAAAGAAAAAATCAGACCAAAATTAAAGAAACTGTACTGGTTTGGCAAGCAGCGATACTTCAATGTAGTCGATGCCTTTATTTCGAGTAGTCCAGCAGTTGCTGTTATTGGCTGCGGTCGAAGCGGAACTAATATGGTTTTGGAGATACTGTCGGGACATAGTGCTCTATGCCCAACTAGCCCTGATCCAGAAGACAAGCGTTTTTTCGTGAAAGGGAGACGATTCCCTCCCGGCTACTTGTCTAAGTGTGATACGGATTACGGCTCGACCGAATCATTGATCGCACTGTTGAGACTAAACTCGAGGCTGAAAATTGTCTGGACAATTCGTGATCCGCGGGATATTTGTCTTTCTAAACTACGTCGAGGGGTTCCAGAATCGGAAGGAGGAGATTGGATAAATCGATCGGAAGATAGCACGGATAGAGGGTGCATTAAATCGATAACAAAGATGTTCGAAATGTATCAGTGTGTGTCGTCAAAATTTTCGGGGAGAATCTATCTTGTGCGGATGGAAGACGTTATCAATGATGTGCCCGGCGAGTCAAAGAGATTGGCAGGGTTTTTGAACATAGAGTACCAGCCCGCGATGGTTCATTTCCCACAGCGAATGCGTAATGAAAAAAAACGCGCCCGGTATGGCAATGAAGTTGATAAAGGGCAAGTCGGACTCTGGCATGATACTGAAACCGTTTACGACGGGTTTTTCGCAGGCCAAGCCGAGCGTTTAGGGCTAATGTTCGATCGCCTTGACAGTGTAATTCACTATTTTGGATATAAATAGAGATGTCCGGTTGCAATGTGTCGACCAACAGAGAGCAAACAGATTCTGGCTAAATCGATTCGTCTCAAGTAGATTCAGTCGGTTGCAGGTCTCTGGTTATGAGGGTGCGAATTCAGCTAAGGAGCTGGTCGATCGAGCTAGAAATCTCCGAGGGTTAGATTAGATTATGGTTCCACAGCGGCTAATTTAAACGAAGACAATGCTTCTTATTCTTTGTTAGCCATAGCCCTAGAGACCCGATGTAATTTACGAGGAAGATTGCATAATTATCGAGGGAGAGTGCAGGATGCCTTCTCAGTTGAATTCCACGTGGGATTGTATGCTTCGCTCCTAGATAGGCGAAATGAAATTTTGTTAGATCGACTCTGGATTGATCTCCTGGAGATCGAGAAATTAAATCTTCGGCTTAACCGCTGATGAGAAACGGCTTTTTGATGGCAAAAGATAACTATAGCGTCGTCCGAATTCAGAGAATCGGTTTTGAGCAAGCGACGAGTCGAGTAAGGAAGATTGCCGAGCGCGATCCCGGCCTCAGTTATCTGGAAATGTATGAAGCGGTCGCCTCTGACTCCTCCGTTTATACCGCTGGTTTTTCCCGAAGTATGAGTCAATTAGGCAATGATACGTCAGAGATCTTTTTCGACTGCGAACCGTTGCAAAAACAGTGGGCGAGGGAGAACGGTCTTCGGATTCAGGACACAGATAATTGGGAGGTTGAGATTGCACTCGCTCAGCTAAGGAAAATCTCCCCCGAAGTGATATATTTTCAAGACATATTTACCCTCCCTGCCGCTCTGCGGCGAGACATAAAAAAGCTTGTCCCTTCAGTGAGGCTTAGCATTATTCAAAAAGGGTATCCTGGAGAAACGCGAGATCTGAGCGACGCCGACATCCTGTTAGTGAGTTCTCCCATTCTGTTTGAGAGATATCGCCATCAGGAGCCGCATCTTGTATATCACTCGTTTGATAGCAGCGTCGGTCGTGTGAAGTCCAGATTATTGTCGGGACCATGTGAGCCGTTAATTTTTGCGGGAAGCACCCGTGCTCCAGAGGATAGATACTGGATGCTTCGACGGCTACTAGCAGAAACCCCGATCCAGATGTGGATCGACGAAGATCTAAGAACTCACAAGCGGCATGGCGGTCTACTAAACGTTGATAATTGGAAGCGGATTCTGCGACGAAAAATTGTAGAGGAAGTGAGGGGTAAGCCCTCAGGAGTGCTAAAGGCTACTTTTTCAGCGTTTGCAAAAAATAGTAAGGCCCGAAATATTCTTACGGAAGCAGCGAGATGTGAAGAGGTGGAATCCGAGCTTCGGGAATTGCCAGACGTTGGCCTAGGGCTTCTCCCAGCAAAAACACTCTGTGATGAGTTTCCAACTAGATGCCACTCCTCCGTTTTTGGCCAAGAATACTATGACCTTTTGTCCCGAGCACAGATTGTGTTCAATATGCACTCATCGCAGTCGCGTGACACGGTAGACAATATGAAAATGTTTGAAGCGACTGGGATGGGGGCGTGTCTTTTGACAGATACTGGAAGAAATATGAAAGATTTATTCGACGAAGACTACGAGGTGGTTACCTATTGCTCTGCAGACGAGGCGATCGAAAAAGCAAAATATCTTATTGAAAATCCAGAAGAAGCCCAAACGGTTGCAACAGCGGGCAGAGCCAGAACTATGGCATGTCATACAATGGCGCATCGCTGTCAAGAGATTGATGGGATCATAACACGACGACTTTAAGCACACTCGCGTGTTTATCCTGTGTTTTGTTCACGCCATTTTGCTTGGATGGTTTTTTCTTTTGTTAGATAACCCTTAGAATCGCACCAATTGTTAAATTCATTCAGATAGTTTTTACATGAAAAGTCTCGTGACAGGGGGAGCAGGGTTCATTGGTAGCCATCTAGTGGATGCATTGCTCAAGTTGGGTCATCAGGTAACGGTGCTGGATAACTTCAGTACTGGGAGACCAGAAAATGTAGAACACGTAAAGCATGACATCGATCTTGTCGAGTGTGATATCGGTAAATGTAGTGGGTGGGAGAACTCATTTCGTGATGTTGATTGGGTTTTTCATCTGGCAGCGCTGGCAGATATTGTGCCTTCAATCCAAAATCCAAACGATTACTTCCGTTCTAACGTTGATGGAACATTTAATGTTCTCCAAGCAACTCGGGAATCAGAATGTGGGCGGTTTATATATGTTGCCTCGTCGTCGTCTTACGGCCTGCCAAACATCTTTCCGACGCCCGAAACGGCCGATATAGATCCGCAGTATCCGTATGCGTTGACTAAATATCTGGGAGAAGAGTTGGTGATGCATTGGGCAAAAGTTTATGAATTGCCTGCCGTGTCGTTACGGTTCTTTAATGTGTATGGGCCACGTTCCAGGACGTCCGGGACCTATGGTGCTGTGTTTGGAGTCTTTTTGGCTCAAAAACTTGCCAAAACTCCGTTCACGGTAGTTGGTGACGGGAGTCAGACGCGTGATTTCACCTACGTTTCCGATATCGTAAAGGCGCTAATTACTGCCGCCGAGAGCTCTAAGACCAATGCGGTTTATAATGTGGGAAGCGGTGCAACTGTCTCCGTCAATCGGTTGGTGGAACTGCTTGGCGGCGAGAAAATCTTCATTCCAAAGCGACCGGGTGAACCAGACTGCACATTTGCGGATATCTCTAAAATTCAGACGGAACTGGATTGGCATCCTGAGATCGCAATAGAGCAGGGCGTGTCAGAATTGCTTGAGCACATTGAATATTGGCGGGACGCGCCGGTCTGGACGCCAGACGCTATTGCGACGGCGACAAAGGATTGGTTTCGATATTTAGGTAGTAGCGATTCCGGGTGAGGGAAGTACGCGCACTGTTATTGGCCGCAGGTCTTGGGACAAGGCTTCGTCCTCTTACATCTTCCTGCCCGAAATGCTTAGTCCCTATTGGCGATAAGCCCCTGCTGGAGCATTGGCTTTGCAGTTTGCATTACAGTGGTATCTCAGAGGTACTGGTTAATATTCATCACCACAGGGAAATGGTCGAAACTTTCTTGTCGAGAGAGCCCTTCTCGGGATGGGTACATGGTGTCGTCGAAGATGAACTGCTAGGTACGGCAGGTACATTACGAAATAACCATCAATTTCTTGATAAGAGTACAGTGCTTTTGGTACATGCGGATAACTGGATACAGGCAGATCTGGTAGATTTTGTAGAATTTCACCAACACCAGCGTGCGCCTGGAACGGTGATGACGATGATGACCTTCCAGACCGATAGCCCTACGAGTTGCGGAATCATCGAGACAGACGCGAAAGGCGTAGTTCGGAGATTTCATGAGAAAGTAACGAATCCCCCAGGCAACTTGGCAAATGGAGCTGTCTATCTTTTGGAGCCGGAAGTCTTGAATTGGGTCAGTCAGAATCCAGATGTGACGGATTTTAGTACCGAGGTGATTCCTAAGTTTTTGGGACGAATTGCAACCTGGGAAAACAAAGGAATTCATCGGGATATTGGGGCTATCAACTCTCTTTTGATCGCACAAAGTGATCCCCAACCAGAATCTTGTTGGAGACAAGTAGATGCGTGGATGGAAAGCTATCTCGAGCATCCAGTCCATGAGTACCTCAGTAACACCCGGGCCAAAATTCAGTGACTAGTATATTTCGTTTGAGTGAATTGGACTCAAAGACTCCTGATCAAATTCTTTTTGGCGCGACCGTGTGTTTCGGTCACTTTAATATCATTCACCCTGGGCACATTCGATATTTTCGTACTGCAAAAGAATATGGGCCGACTCTTGTAGTTGCTTTAGAGGGCGATGCTCAGTTGCCAGATGGGGAGCGGCATAATGTGTTCCCAGAGTGGGAGCGCGCACAGTCTTTAATCTCAATCGAGCTTATTGATTTTGTCGTAATTCTGGATTCTGGTTCTCTTGAAGATTTTGTAAATCAGGTGAGAATTAAATCCTTGGTCCTCGGTAGGGAATTCGAAGAGATTCGTGCTCCCAAGGTAGCCGGGGCAGTTGGTGCGGTACAGGAATCAGGCGGGAAAGTGATTTACGATCCTGGAGAAACGCACTACGCCAGCGTTGAACTCTTCTCTCGATCAAAAGATGACCTTGAGAGGAGTCGTTGGGAGAATTTTGAGTCCACACTGAGATCCAACGATATCTCCTTGCCGAACCTCTTCGCGAGACTAAAAAATGAACCTCCAGGGCATATCCTAGTTGTCGGCGATACGATCGTAGATCGTTACGTAGCCTGCGACCCGGTTGGTATGAGTAATGAAGCTCCCGTTGTGGTCGTAAAAGAGTTGGAGACCCGAGATTACATTGGTGGCGCGGCTATAGTCGCAGCGCACATCGCCGCGCTAGGTGCAAAAAGCACTTTAGTCTCCGTCACCGGTGAAGACGATTTAGCGAGTTTCTGTTCGGATAAGTTGAGCCGGGCTGGAGTCGACCCCATCTTGTTCCGTGATACAGGCCGCCCCACGACATTGAAGGTTCGGTACCTGGTAGAAAATCAGAAGCTATTCAGAGTAAGTCGACTAAAAGAGCACAGTCTAACCCGAGACCTTGAAGACCAGATAATTTCCCAAATTTCTGACCAAGCAGATAACGTGGATGGCATCTTAGTGAGCGACTTCGTTTACGGTGTCATTACGCCAAGGGTCTTGGATGAGATTCGTCGAATCGCAACTCAAAAAGAACTTTCTCTTTTTGGGGACTTGCAATGCAGCAGTCAAGTGGGCAATGTTCTTAAGTTTCAGGGCTTTTCACTTATTTGTCCTACAGAGCGGGAGGCGCGTATTGCGTTGGCTAATCATGATGATGGTGTTGAATATGTTGCAAACCTGCTCATCCAAAAAACGGCCAGCGCAAATACAATACTAAAGTTGGGCGCGGATGGCTTTATTGCCTACGAGGGTCCGAAGGATGATGAAGGTTTCTTGAAGAGACAGCATTTTCCGGCGCTCAGCGTTAATCCAGTAGATGTCACCGGCGCGGGAGATGCGTTGCTTGCAACAATGGCTCGTTGCATAAGTAGTGGTTTGTCAATCATAGAAGCATCAGCAGTCGCATGCTGCGTTTCAGCGATAGCGGTACAGACTATTGGAAATAAGCCAATAGGACTTGGCCAAGCCGAGAAGTTTTACTCAAGTCAGCAGGAGTATCAAAAACAGAATGCAATTTAAGAATATCTTCGTGACTGGTGGAGCAGGCTATGTTGGCGCGGTTCTTGTGCCCAGACTATTAAGTGAAGGTTGCAATGTCACTGTGCTGGATCTGATGATTTACGGCGAACAGGCTCTTACGCCGCACCCTAATCTGAAAATAATTAAAGGCGATATTCGTGACCAGATACTTCTAGCGGAAAGTGTAAGCGGCCATGATGCTGTTATTCATCTTGCTTGCATCTCAAACGATCCGAGTTTTGAGCTGAATCCAGCGCTAGGTAAGTCGATTAATCTGGATGCGTTCGGACCATTGGTTGAAGTTAGCCGGGAGAACGGAGTTGCTCGATTTATTTATGCATCGTCCTCGAGTGTGTATGGAATAAAAGAGGAAAAAGATGTCCATGAGGAAATGTCACTTGAGCCGCTTACGGACTACTCAAGGTTTAAAGCAGACTGCGAGACAACGCTAAACGAGGCCGAGAATCCAAATTTTGTACCCGTCACGATTCGTCCAGCTACGGTGTGCGGCTATTCACCCCGTCAACGACTCGATGTAGTTGTAAACATTTTGACCAATCTTGCTTATCACAAGGGTGAGATCACGGTTTTTGGTGGCGAGCAGTTGCGGCCCAACATTCATATCAGTGATATGGTTGAGTCTTACATCACTGTCCTCAGAGCTGAAGATAAACAGGTATCGGGTCAAATATTTAATGCGGGGTACGAGAATCAACCCGTGAGGGAGTTGGCAGAAACTGTGCGCGCGGTAGTCGGCGAGCATGTCGAGCTGTGCACAACCCCAACAGACGATAACCGCTCATATCACATATCCTCCGAAAAGATCAAAAAACACCTTGGATTCACGGCTAAATATACGATTCGCCAGGCGGTGGAGGATTTGGTGCAGGCATTCAAGGCGGGAGATTTGCCTGACTCCCTAGAAAACGAGCTTTATTTCAATATCCGAAGAATGCAGTCATTGAAGTTGGTTTGATATGCACATTGGGCTGGATTTTGACAACACCATAGCCTGCTACGACCAATCATTTATCAAAGCTGCGACGGGTCGAAATCTTTTGCCTCCCAACTGGTCGGGCGGCAAGCGGGCGTTACGGGACTTCCTCAGGAACAAAGGCGACGTTGGAGAACAGGAGTGGCAAGCCCTTCAGGGTCGGGTTTACGGGAAGTTGATGCCGGAGGCCGAGCTAAAGCCAGGTGTAGGGTGGTTCCTTTTATTCTGCAAGGCCCGGAAGATCCCACTATCTATCGTCAGTCACAAGACAGAATATAGTCCGAAAGATCCAGCGCGTATCCCTCTTCGATCGGCTGCACTGCAATGGATGACGGCTAAGGGGTTCTTCGGTTCCCATGTTTACGGCCTCAAAGAGGATAAGATTTTTTTCGAATCAACCCGTCGTCAAAAGGTCGAGCGAATAAAGTCTCTTGGCTGTACGCATTTTGTTGATGATTTGCTTGAGGTGTTTCAAGAGGAGAATTTCCCGCGCGACGTTGAAAAGCTTCTCTACGACCCAGAGGATTTAGACCAACAATCTACCGGATCGATAGACGTCCACAATAGTTGGTCTTCCATTGGCAATAGTCTGTTGGGTGCCGAAACGCATGCCGAACTTGGTGTGATTGTGAGAGGGGTGGTGCCGAAAGAAACCATCCAAGAATGTGTGCCGATCTCACCAGGGGGAAACAGTACGGTTTTTAAGTTATGCCTCTCGGATAAATCGGAAAATTTGCTTAAGCGTTATCCTCAAGAAATAGCAGTCAACCGAAGTCGGTTGAAAACGGAAGTGTCAGCGTGCCGACTGCTACGAACAGTCGGGATTGAGCAGCCAGCAGAGGTGATTTATGAGGATGTCGAAAATGAGATCGCGGTTTTTAGATGGATCGATGGGAGCAGAGTAGCTAATCCGAAAGCAAAGCATATTGAATCCTTGCTGCAGTTTGTCGAGGAGCTAAGAAATATCAAGAGAACCGATGAGGTTCATGCGTTTCCGAGCGCCAAGGAAGCATGCCTTAGTGGTCAAGACATTTGTGACCAGATCCAGAACCGTCGTGACAGATTAGGGCGACGCGAGATAAAATCTGAGGAACTGAAGACGTTCTTGAGCCAGATCTTTGATCCCCTGGTTGCCAAGACTATTGCATGGGCTCAAGAAGAGTGGCCTGCCGGGCGCAGTTTTTTTGAGCCACTTCCAAGGAAGTTCCAAACCCTCAGCCCCTCTGATTTCGGATTCCATAATGCATTATGGGAGAGGTCGGGGAAACTTCGTGTAGTAGATCTGGAGTACTTTGGTTGGGACGATCCAGTAAAACTGGCTTCCGATTTTTGCTGGCACCCTGCTATGAAAATACCGCAGCGCTTGCAGCAAAAATGGATTTTGGGTATGCGTCAGCTGTTTTCTAGCGATCAGGATTTTGAAAATCGGCTTACAATTGCACATCCTCTTTATGGTCTCAGGTGGGCGATGATCGTGTTGAAGCCTTTTTTCTCGAAAGGCGGGCGAATGGCTGGCCGTGATCAACTCCTACAAGACCGACTATGTAAATCAAGATCGTTTTGTGACGATGTACGCAACTGGGTAGACCGTGGCCATCAACAGTTCTAGGTTCGATACTCCGTTAGACTCGAGATCACGCTACCTGCGGTCTCTCATCGTCCGAGGTCTTATAGGAGGCAATCGGGGTCATCTAGGATCTTCAATGTCTCTCGTTGAGATTCTACGAGTGTTGTTCGATAGTTTTCTGAAGTATCGACCCAGTGAGCCAGGCTGGGAGGAACGAGATCGATGCATTCTTTCAAAAGGTCACGGCTGTCTAGCGCTCTATGCGCTTTTGGCTGACAAGGGCTTTTTTCCTACCGAGGCACTCGATCAGTTCTGCGGCAGTGACGGAATCCTTGGCGGTCATCCAGAGTCGGGAAAGGTTCCCGGGGTTGAGGCATCGACCGGCGCTTTAGGTCATGGATTACCTATTGGCGTAGGCATGGCGCTCGCTGGCCGTATCCGTAGTAAGCGGTACAGAGTCACTGTCGTCACTGGAGATGGGGAAATCAATGAAGGTTCAAACTGGGAAGCAGCGATGTCGGCCGCAAAGCATCGATTGGAAAACTTGAGTGTATTTATAGACTACAACAAACTTCAGTCTTACGGCTCGACGAAAGAAGTTTGTGATCTTGAGCCGTTGGCGGATAAATGGGAAAGTTTTGGGTTTTCCGTCAGAGAGGTTAATGGTCATGACGTCGACCTCCTTGAATCGTGTGTGAATGATTTACCGTTCGAAGCCAATAAGCCAAGCGCCGTTATTTGTCACACAGTGAAAGGGAAAGGATTCGAATTTGCTGAAGGACGACCTGAGTGGCATCACAAGTCTCGATTTAGTGCCGAGGACATAAGCCGAATTCACACGGCTCTTGAAGATCAGTAATGCGCCGTACGTGCCTTGATTGCGTGTTCGATCTTGCTTCGCAGGATGAGCGGGTCTTATTTGTCGGGTCAGACCTCGGCCCGGGTGTTCTGGAGCAGATGAAGAATGAGTTCCCAGAGCGATGGATCATGGAGGGGGTTGCAGAGCAGCATGTTGTCGGCATGGCGGCGGGGCTTGCCATGGAGGGCTTCATACCTTATGTCAACACTATTGCAACCTTTTTTAGTCGTCGAAGCTATGAGCAGGTATTGCTAGACCTGTGTCTTCATAAGTTACCGGTACGCCTGATTGCAAATGGGGGGGGCGTTGTATATGCGCCACTGGGACCCACCCATCTGGCGACAGAGGACATTGCGATACTTCGGTGTATCCCGAATATGACAATTGTCGCCCCGTGTGATGCTGAAGAGATGAAACGGTTTATGAGTGCCTCCCTAACGTGGCCTGAACCAATATATATTCGACTCGCAAAGGGCGGGGATCCAGTAGTAAGTCGCTCCGAACATAAATTTGAAATTGGCAAGGCGATAATGCTCAGGCAGCCCGGGAAGGCTCTTTTTGTCTCAACAGGCGTCATGACTCAGAGGGCTTTGGAAGCCACGGAAAAACTGGAAAAAACAGGCATCAGTGCTGGTGTTTTGCACTGTCATACAGTCAAGCCGTTTGACCGTGACAAGTTGCTGAGTTCCTTAGTTGGAGTAGACCTCGTAATTACAGTGGAAGAGCATACGCTGATTGGAGGGCTGGGCAGTTTAGTTTTGGAAACATTGAATTCTGCCGGACATGAAGCGATTACTAAAGTTGTACGGTTGGGCATTCCGGACGAGTTTGCTCCAGAATACGGATCACAAGATAGTTTGCTGAATCGGTGGGGGCTCGACAGTGACTCGCTTGCCAACTGCGTAATCTCAAGATTGGCAGCAAAGTAAAAATTTTCACAGCATGAATGATAGCTTAGAATTTCTGGAGCCTGCGGAGAGGGAACTTCAAAATGAGTTTCTAACAAACGGTTTTGTTATTCGTCCCGTTGAGAATTATGAAGCGCTTGAAGAACTTCGTGATAGTGTCGTGGAAGCGGCATCAGTTTTTCTCGGTGTTCAATCGACAGATCAAGATGACTTTCTCAATCATATTCATCAGGCGGTCTCTGCAGATAAGCTCAATGAACTGCGGTTGGATGTGCTCGAGAAAATCAACTCATCCAAAGCGATAAGACCACAGTACTACTCGATGGCCCGCAGTCTTTTGTCGTCGCTTGTAGGCAATGAATTGGCGATGCAGAATCGTTTGAATCTAAGCATTCAACTCCCCCAAGATGAGGGCTCTTTGTTGCCCATCCATGCCGACGTTTGGTCCGGTGATTCACCCTATGAAGCCGTCGTGTGGCTGCCGTTAGTTGATTGTTATCGTTCAAAGAGTATGTTTTTGCTGCCTCCTGCGGCGACACAGTCACTGCATCAAAACTTTTCCCATTATTCCGAGAAAAGCAGTGAGGATCTCTTCCGAGACTTTAAGGAAGAACTGAGATGGATAGAGATCAAATATGGCAGCGTTCTGGTATTTAATCAGAACCTACCCCATGGCAATCGTGTCAATCAGGAGTCAGAGACACGATGGTCACTCAACTGTAGATTTAAGTCTCTTTTTTCACCTTACGGCGATAAAAAGCTCGGTGAGTTTTTTTCCCCCATCACATTAAGGCCCGCGTCGAAAATCGGTATGGAATACAGCTTTCCTAAGACATAGTGTTAGATCAATGGGCTTTCGAGGATACATTTCCAGTCGACCGTTTGGGGGACAGCGAGTGCCTCAGCATATTCAGAATCTCGTCATCCGCGATTACTGTAAACGTAGACAGCTCAACTATCTGCTGAGCGCGACCGAATTAGCAATGCCCGAGACTTATCTCATGCTAGCGCAATTGCGGGAACAGGTTGAAGAGATTGATGGGGTTGTGTTCTATAGTATTGAGCAGCTTCCAACGGAAGAAGGGGATCGGTCAGAATTTTTTTCGCGAATGATCTCAACTAGACGTGTTAGTCATTTCGCGGTTGAAGACTTATGTATATCTGATTTTCAGGACCTGGAGCGATTGGAGCAATTATTTCGAATTAAACGGGTAATGCCCAACTGCTTATCGACCGAAGTCCTTCGCCAGGTAAAGTTGAATTAGATGGTGGGTGAGCAACTAAGCATTGTTACTGCGCTCCACGAATCGACCGCCAGGGATTACCTTGCTCGGATGGTTGATAATAAAGTCGAGTGCATGGATGTCGCCCAGGCCTACGGAGCCGAATACTGGGACGGGGACCGCCGATTTGGTTATGGAGGCTACTCTTATATACCCGGACGATGGGCGCCGGTGGCGCGAGCGCTTATAGACAGGTATGCGCTTTCTCAGAGCTCGTCTGTCTTGGATGTCGGTTGCGGAAAAGCGTTCCTGTTGCATGAAATGAAATGTCTCTTGCCAGAATTGAACGTTGTAGGATTCGATATATCGAGCCATGGTATCGATGACTCGAGGCCAGAAGTTCGCGAATCCCTGTTTATCCACCGCGCACAGGATGAGTTCCCGTTTCGTGATGACAGTTTTGATCTTGTGATCTCTCTGGGTTGCTTGCACAACCTGAAATTGCCGGAGTTGCAGGTTGCGGTTTCAGAGATACAAAGAGTCGGGCGGAAAGGGTATTTGATGGTCGAAAGTTATCGCAATAACGCGGAACTCTTCAATCTGCAGTGCTGGGCTCTTACCGCTCAGTCGTTCCTTGATCCTGAGGAATGGAAATGGCTCTATGGTGAGCTCGGGTATAACGGAGACTATGAATTCATTTTTTTTAGTTGACCAAGCCCCTCTTTGTCTTTGGCCTGGGTATTGCTGTGATGGCTGGGGCACGGTTCGAGGTAACTTTCTATGAAGCTTGTCATTCAGATTCCCTGCTTAAATGAAGAGGAAGTGCTTCCGGAAACCCTTGCTGCACTGCCGAGACAAGTCCCTGGTTTTGATGTGGTCGAATGGCTGGTAATCGACGATGGCAGTAGTGACAACACAGTAAACGTCGCGAGGCAACATGGCGTTGATCACATCGTAAGTCACAAAAGGACGAAGGGACTTGCGCGTGCATTTATGACAGGCCTTGATGCATGCCTCCGAGCCGGAGCCGATGTAATCGTCAATACTGATGGAGATAATCAGTACGCGGCATCAGATATCCCTAAACTCGTATCTCCTGTGTTGAATCAGGAAGCGGATATCGTTGTAGGAGCGCGACCCATCGGGACACATCAGGAATTCTCGCTGACAAAGAAAATCTTGCAGAAGATAGGAAGCGCGGTGGTTCGCCAAGTCAGCCACACGAGGGTAGCAGATACAACCAGCGGGTTTCGGGCATTCAGTCGTGATGCCGCAAAAAGATTGATGGTGTTTAACGAATACACCTATACGCTCGAGACCATCATTCAGGCGGGACATCGCAAGTTAGCAATAACCTCCGTCCCTGTAGAGGTCAACAGGGTTACTCGCCCCTCTCGATTGTTCCGAAGTGTCCCCTCGTACATTCGCCAATCTCTGATTACCATTATTCGTATATATGTCATTTACAGGCCTTTTCATTTTTTTGGAATGATAGGCCTCGGATTCATCCTGGGTGGCATGGTTATTGGATTACGTTTCCTCTACTACTATCTGACAGGCGACGGTTCTGGACATATCCAGTCGCTAATCTTGATGTCGGTGCTGCTGGGAGTGGGTTTTCAGACTTTGCTGGTCGCTTTTATTGCGGACCTATTTGCTGCCAATCGAAAGATGTTGGAAGAGGTCCGATATTTCCAGCGCCGTGATCGCATTGATGACTGATGACTGATGACTGATGACTGTTTTGCTTGGCGATCCTGAGGTATTGTCTAGCGCAGTTTGCAGGGAAAGAAAGTAACGACGACGAACGCCCTAAGCGCATTTTCGTTTCTGCTCTTTGAACCATACGTAAAGCATCACCAAAAAGAGCACCGGGGCCGCTAGGAGGCTCGCGTGAACATGAAACCAAGCCATCTGCACGGGCTCAAAGCTCAATGGGAACCACGGCATATAAATAGGTTTGTGGAATTGTTTTTGCAGCACGTCTAACCCGAAGTGAAGAATCGAACCTGAGAGCATTAGCCAGAATCCGTGCTTTCGAATAGATGAAGAAAAAAGAAAACTGATTAAGTAGCAGAAAATGACAAAGGCGGCCGGGGTATGAAAAGCAGAAAAAAAATGCGCAACGGGCAGCTCTAAAAAGCGTTGCAGCAGAATTTGGGGAATACGGCTAACTAGATCAGGGAGAATTGATCCAATCAGAATAAATCCGAGCCGGTAATCAAAAAAAAGCTTTCGCCCTACAAAAAAACCAACTGCCGAATGTGTTAAAAGGTCAGGCATCAGAGTTCACTTCTCTGGCTTAGGGGAAAGAACGACCCCTTAGTTGGTTTAAAAAAATGAAAAAATACGAAGAGAACAACGACGACACCGAATATTGAGACTACATATTTTGTTGTTTGAATCCAGTCGTCCTCTCGTTGTCTGGACACGAGAAATCTACCGTCTTCTTTAAAAGTGCCTAATACATCGATGATCCGTCCAGGAGACTTTTGGCCGGTGAGGCCATGGACTTTGATAGGGGATGCAGCGAGGTATGATCGCCCAACCTTCACATGAACACGGACCGAGAGATCTGAGACCTCTTTAATCTTTACTCGCATCACGAGAACCTGTTTGATGCACTTAGAGGGAGTGGTAACGCAAAGCTTAATTCTGTTGATGGCGCGCTCGTCCTCATCTCGCCCGATGTTTTGGGAGTAAAGGCCCATTAGCAAAAGTATAATTAGCCCAACTCCAAGCTTTGGCCAAAGATAAGAAGAGGAAAACATTTTAAAAGCTAGTTTGAACCGTTACTCGGATAAGTGACCGGATGGCGTAGTTAGACTGCCGCAATGTTGAACTCCTTTGTAAACAACATTAGGTGGAATCTGTTGTAAGACAAAAAATTAAACTATGTTTTTTATAAAGAATAATCAATTGGCCAGAAACTGGGGATTTTTTCTGCTCGGCCTTGCGGCGTTGTGTCTGTTCAGAGTGATCTACTCGGTTCCCATTGAGTTTAATGGAGAGTCGATTCGGAAATGGGAGGTCGCCCGACAACTAGCCACTTTAGGAAATTGGGAAGTATTGTTGTCGGATCATCATCAGTTGAGATGGGGGGTTATTCTTCCCCAAGTCGTGTTTTCATGGTTAATTTCTGATCACTGGTTTGGTTATTACCTGACACCGATGCTGTTTTGGTCTCTGGTGGTGGTTGGGAGTATCAGGTTATTTGATCCAGGTTCCTTAATACTCCCGGTGGGACTCGGATATTTTATTGCTGTTGCGAGTGAGCCTCTAGGGCATGCAATGGGCTCTCAGTTCAATTCGGGCGCATTTGGCCTGTTATACGTCTTGTGCGGTATCTATGCTTTATTGGGATATGTTGAAAAAGGCCGTATTGTCTATCTTCTTCTGGCAGCTCTCGGATTTTTTTGCGCTTACGGAGCGCACCTTACGTTTATTGTTTTCGCGGGGGCTCCTATAGTTTTTCTGTTGCTAATTAACAAAGATGTACGCGCAACGGCGGTGTTCTGCATCGCTTTTGCCATATTGTTGGGTATGGAGGCTCTGATTCTTTACGTGCTTTCAGATGGTGGTATCCAAGGTGGTCGGATGGTTGAGGTTGCCCGAATGAAAACGTGGGGAGATTCCATGATGGGAGCAACCCACTTTCGAGGTCAGGAACCTTTTGAACTCCGCCATTTCATTGATCGCTGGCGGATGTTGCCAAAGTACAGTTTGGCAATTGGGATTTTGTTTGTCGTCTGCTCTCTTTCACTGTTGTCGCCAAAGACTAGATCAAATATTCCGGATGGGGTATTGTTGTCATTTCTCGTAGCAGGCGTCTATGGCATTGCAGTCTCATTCCCAATTATCGGACTCAATCCGATTCGATTGGTGCTTGACCTTCATTCTAGGTACCTGGCTCCCTTTTTTCCGTTTGCCATCGTATTCATTGTTTGGGCGTTTGTTTTTTTGCTCAAATCGCGAATGAGGTCTGACGCACACCTGAAAGGCGCGCTTTACGGATTAGTGCTTATTGGATTCGCTGTTTTTGCGTGGGGCTCTGTTTCATATCGCTGCGCGGACGAGGTCTTAGAATCAAACAAGTCAAACTACTCTCCAGCTAACCACACCTACTGCCGCTTTTTCCGTTATAGCCAAGAGCAAAACATTTATCCATCCCCCGATCTTTTCGCGTTAAATGCAGACTCCTATTATCGACAGTTTGGACAGGACTACGTTACGGGTGGTGTAGCACTTTACGGCTTCACCCGAATAGGCGCTTTCGTGTGGTTTATTTCAGCGATATACCCTGACGCAAAATTCATAGAAACAAAAAATGGCTGGTTTACAGTTGATGGAAAAGAGAAACCGTTTTGTGTAAAGGAGCTGGGAAATTTCACTGCTCCGAGTGAAAATTATGTTGATTGCATAGGTTTGACTATGGAGCCCGGATCAATTCAGGATTAACGTAAAGGGCACGATTTCAAGTGACCATTATCAGATGAACACATTTTGGAATGACGGACGAACTCTTTAGCCAACCCGTACTCAAAAACGCTAAGGTAGCGTTTCGGGATCTTCGTGTTTTGGATCCCTCCTTGAGAGAGACCCTGCTTCAATCCTTTGAAGAAGTCTTGAAAAATGGCCCAGTCCTGATGGGGCCTCGAGTAGAACATTTCGAAAGACGTATCGCGGCGTACTGCGACCGTTCGCAGGCAGTAGGCGTAGCCTCAGGAACCTGCGCGCTTTACCTTGGCCTACGCGCTTTAGGGATTGGGTCGGGAGATGAATTGATAACAACTCCGATGTCATGGGTTGCCACATTAAATGCCATCTTGATGACCGGGGCGACACCAATTTTCGTGGACGTGGGGGAGGATCAAAACATCAACCCGACGCTTATCGAATCTGCGATAACACAGAACACACGCGGAATATTGGCAGTCCACTTTACCGGTCGTCTCTGCGACATGACAGCACTTTCGCAAATCGCGAAAAAACATAACTTACTGATTATCGAAGACGCAGCCCAAGCGTTAGGAGCAAAACGTAAAAACTATAAAGCGGGCTCGTCAGGGGATGTTGCCGCATTCAGTTTGAATCCGATGAAGGTATTCCCGGGATACGGCGAAGCTGGAGCGTTGCTGACCGATGACGACGCAGTAGCTGAAAGAGCACGTGTGCTTCGTTATCTTGGTACGGAGCGTAAAGAGGTTTGTGTTGATGTTTCTTTGAATCACAAGATGGATGAACTGCAAGCGGCGTTGTTGCTGCATGGCTTTGACCAAATCGACGCTGTGGTGGAAAAAAGGATAGAAATGGCACGTAGATACTCAGCTAACCTATCGGGTGTGGTTGGTGTTCCGAAAGTGCCCCTAGATAGTGACGTATCAAGCAATTTTTTTGATTACGTGATTTTCTCGACACGGCGTGATTCACTGCGATCCTATCTTCACGCCCATGGTGTCGAGACCAAAGTAAAGCACCCAGTATTGTTGTGCGACCACCCGGTTTACCAGTGCCAGCCGAGACCAGCGATTCCGGTAGCGGATCGCTTGGTGAGTCAGATGCTTAGCCTGCCTCTCCACGAAAAAATGGAAAGGTCGGATGTCGACTATGTTTGTCAAGTGATCAGTGATTTTTCAAATGCCGGCTGACTGGGACAGTTTTCGACCTCTTTCGAAAGAGGTGTATGCGCCTGACGGTCAAGTCACGAAACTGTCTAAGGCCGTGCTCGCCAAGTTGCGAGACCAAGCGCTCGCTGCTCCTGCAAAGAAGTCCCGGATATTGTTGCATGGAGATCCAGAAAATGATCTTCATGAGATGGTCATCACGCATACACGAGATACGTATATTCGTCCCCATATTAACGAGACATCAGCGAAAAGTTTCCTTGTAGTGGATGGTAAGATCGTCGTCTGCTACTTCGATCAACGCGGCAATGTGACAGATCGGTTCTTGTTGCAGGAGGTGTGTGGAGGGGGCGACTTCTTTCTTCGGTTTGAGCGACCGGTTTTTCATACCATTGTTGTTCTCAGTGACACTGTGACATTCATCGAGACAATTCGAGGCCCACATCGCGAGACGAAGTATGCGCCATTTGCGCCTGCGTCCGAGGATGAAAAAGCAGGTGATTATTTTGCGACGCTCGAGCAGGATTCAAGAAACTGGCTTGGTTCGCAAGGCGTTTGAGCGCTGGCCCGGTGAGTAGATGTGCCGAGATAAGTGTCGTTGACTAGTCGGATGCCAACACGGCCTAAAATTGCCGGAATCGCCCGACGTCTGGTTATGCTATCAGGTGTGTTGTGTGCGTTACCCATCGTTGTGATCTGTAGGGCGATTAGCCCTTGGTTGTGCATCCGTTTTGGCTACTTCACGGCAGATAGGATTGGCCATTTTGCATTTGACTTGGAGTACTATCTCTCGGAACGTTATGAGCGTGAAGGTCATCAGCAGTTCCTAGATTGGTTTTTTTTGAAGCGGGAGCCAGCAAATCACCAACTTGCTCTTATGGCTCGGCGTCAGCTGCGAATTAACCGCTTTGTCGAATTTCTGTTTCGTGCGAATGCGCTGGTGCCAGGTGGGGCAAAGTTCGAAGTAATTCCATCTCGCGAGACCACAGCGTCTCGTGATAAAGACGGCGTGTTCTACCGAACTCCGGTCCAATTGGCTTTTACGGACGAGGAGAACGATCGCGCAAAGGAGTATCTTGAAGAAGTGGGATGTGATGATCCACGAAAAATTGTCTGTCTGGTGGCGCGCGATAACGCATATTTGGATTCACTGAGACTGGAGCGGGATTGGTCGTACCACAGTTTTCGGGATACGAAGATAGAAGACTATCGGGATGTCGTTCAGGCGTTGGTTGCTAGAGGATACTGGGTGTTTCGTATGGGGAAGCAAGTCAATGATCCGCTGGATATCGACCATCCCCAGGCAATCGACTACGCATGCAGTCAAGAGCGCAACGATTTTTTGGATGTCTGGTTAATGGCAAACAGCTTCTTCTCAATAAGCACAGGATTGGGGTTGGACTCTGTATCCGACATCTTCCGAAGGCCGCAAGTCTTTGTGAACTATTTGCCCTTGATGGATATGGAAGCGTGGGGACGGTATCTCACAGTGCCGAAAATACTTTCTTGGGCTGACACTGGTCGTCATCTTAGTCTTAGTGAGCAAATAGGGCACAGCAGTCTCAATGCCTATCACTACAAGGAGCACGGAATTGAGATTAGAGATTTGAGCCAGACCGAGATAAGCGATGCCGTACTCGAATTTGAGGCAAGGTTAACGGGAAAATGGCAGCCAAGCGAAGATGAGACTGATTTGCATGAGCGTTTTTGGGAAACAATGAAGGCTCACCCGGATTTTTCCAAATATCATGGTTGGATTCATCCTGATGCACGGGCCGGTACGCAGTATCTTAAAAATGCGCAGAAGTATCTGTTTGCTTAGTAGCCGTATCGTTTTGCGAGGTTGCTCCTTGTGATGCCCATGGGAATCCTGGAGTAGTCAGAGGAGCGCTCTTCCCAGATCCAGCAAGGGCTGGACCACCAATTTAAGGATTAACATCATCGCGATGAATACAACCAGCGGTGATAAATCTATCCCTCCAGTAGCGGGAAGTATCCGCCGGACAGGCTGGAGTATCGGGTCAGTAAAGGAGCCGAGCAGTCTTGTCATTGGGTGCTGAAGCCCGTTACTGAACCAGCTTAGCAGTGCGTGGATAAAGATACTAAAAATGATGGTGTACACAGCAAGCTTGGCAAGTTCACCGAGACTAAGAAAGATAATCCCAGTCCATCTTGGGCTATGCCCGAGCAGCATTGCAGTAAGAGAGATTCGAAGCACTTCCATGGTGATCAGCAGCGCCAGTGCCGCTAGATCAACTCCCCAAAGACCTGGGATAAAGCGACGTAATCGAACCAAAGGTGGATTCGTCGCGCGAACGATGAATTGAGAAATCGGGTTATAAAAATCGGCGCGAACTAGCTGGAGCAAAAATCGAAGTAGAACCAA
>CAJWGQ010000013.1 GCA_913041025.1 uncultured Gammaproteobacteria bacterium
ATCCTGGTTTGTCCGATCATCCTAATCACGCAGTCGCAAAATCTCAGATGAATGGCTTTGGAGGAATGGTGACCGCCGTCTTAAAGGGTGGATTAACCAGTGCAACCAAGCTTCTCGAACGAACAGAGCTGTTTACACTTGCAGAGAGTTTGGGGGGAGTCGAAAGTCTGATTGAGCACCCTGCTATCATGACGCATGCTTCGATACCCTCAGAGATTAGAAAGGAACTGGGAATCGACGATGGCTTGGTGCGTTTATCGGTTGGTATCGAGTCAGTAGAAGATCTGGTTCGAGATCTCGATAATGCTTTGTTGAATCTCTAGATATTCCAAAGCCGCTTAACTTCCCTCGTCTTTCTGTCTCGAAAGGCTTATCGAAACAATAGAACAATTCCCAGCTCTGATTTGCTACGCTAACTCGTGTGAGTTTTGTTAGAGGAAGGGGTGTAGTGAAAATTATCGTAAAGATTTTAATTGGTATTTCGGCCTTGGTGCTGGCAGCGATAGGAGGGCTCTATCTCACCGGCAATGGCATGCTTTTGACGATCTTCTGGGCGACGACTATGGGAGGTCCGAGTTTGCCTTTTGACGAACGAGAAGCAGTGGAGCCACCAACGTACTCTGACCCTGATAATTGGGCGGCACTGCCCTCTCGCGTGGGAGTCGAGGACATGATTCCTGAAGGAATAAGCGATGAAGATATTCAGGGTAGTGCACCGGTCGACGTCTTTTTTGTTCACCCCACCGGATTCCTGAGAGGAAAATCGTGGACCTATTCGCTGGATGAAAATAGTGCGACCGAGGAGAACACTCAGTGGATGATGGCGAACCAGGCCAGCCCATTTAACGGTTGTTGTAACGTCTACGCGCCGCGATACCGACAGGCCAATATATTTTCGTATTTCCAGGAAGAAGAGGTGCGAGATCAAGTATTAGGGTTTGCCTATCAAGACGTTAGGAGAGCGTTTGAATATTTCATCGCTAATTTTTCCGAAGGTAAGCCGTTCATTTTAGCCAGTCACAGCCAGGGCACCCATCACAGCTCAAGACTGCTTCAGGAGCTAATTGACGGGACTGAATTGTCTCAACGTATGGTGGCCGCATACATCATCGGCGGGACCATTCAACGCACAATTTTCGATGACATGAAAACCGTAGCCCTTTGCGATTCGCCAACCGACTTAAACTGTGCGATTCACTGGGATACCTGGAGCGAAGATGTGATCGAAACTGAAATGCCTGGTGTTGCCGAAAATGTTTGCACCAATCCTTTGAGTTGGCGGTTAAACGGTGGTTTGGCCGAAAAGTCTTCACACCTCGGTGCGGTGGTTGCCTCTGGAGTGTTTCAGGTGGAGTTAAGCGGTAGTGATGAAGCGTCCGGAGTGGCCTTCAATCCGCTGGGATCGCCAATCAGGAATATGCTAAGGGCCCAATGTAAAGATGGCGCTCTCTATATAACGGACCAAACCGGCACGCCATTTGGTGAGCAGGGTGGCAGTTTCGGCGGCGGAAATTACCACGGCCTCGACTATCCAGTTTTTCATATGGATATTCGAGAAAATGCAAAGGAGCGCGTTCTGGCGTATTTCAATCGATCGGGTTAGGGTGCGAAGCTTGATCTTGCTTGAACGCCCCAGCGTCCATCAATGAGGGAAACGATCCAAAGGGAAGGGTAGTGTCCTATCACTGTATCGTCAGCCCGATATCGGGTGAATTGAACAGCGAAGTGAACTTTGTCGGCAGTACTTTGAACTGCATGACGGTAATCCCATAGGCTGTAGTGCCACCCTGTAGTTTGAATGAATCGTTCAAAAAAACCTTCTGGAAAAGCAGCATCTTCCTCTAGTAATGCTATTTTCCCGCTGGCGATACGGACGTGAGGGAAGTGAAAAGCGGCTTTCATCCCTGCAATGTCTCTCAGGTTCCATGCGCTCTGATAGTCCAGCAGGGGTCCGAGAGCTTCTTGCTCTGCTCCAGGTTTAGCTATGATGTCGTCCGAGTGCTCACTGGCATGATCGTGAATAAGAGTCATGGTCAGTAGAGGTCTGGTTCGTTCTGAAACTGACGATGGATCTCAACTAGACCCGGTGTGTATGCGATGAACCAAGCTAACACTGCAATGCCAAACCAACTGATGGGTAAGAGAACCAACAAAACTGCCCAAAAAGCGATAAACGCATAAACTCTTGGCATCATCGCCGTTGGACTCACTCGTTCTTTGTCGCCATCCCTTTTTAGTGGAAACGCTTTGGGTCTGATGAACCATCCGTGTGCAGTCATGATGAGCAGAAACCGAAACCACGATAGATCTTTTGCTCCCATAACAGGATTTTGATCAATTGCAGCGTCATTATTTTGCTGCAATCCATACTTGATTTTGTCCCAGGTGTATATTGCTTCGGGTCGCGCGCCTGCTCCGCTCATGTTGCTAAACTTGGGTACGCAGCGCCATCGATAGAGAACCTGGCCTGTCTTGTGGAGTGTTAAGACCGCAGGTTGGTAGTAACCCTTAGGATGTGATGCCCATACTCGTGCGCGCAGATGGCCATAATCTTCATTATGAAAGACGTCCAGCCAGCCCCTTTCTTTGCATTGTTGACGAATCTCATGATGCGGATCACCTATGATTGGAAAAGGGAGCTCCCAAGCTTCTTCAGCCTCCACAGCTAAGCTATGTGGCTCACTGGTGATCCCAAAAACTTCGCCGCCTGCTGAGCGTATTTCATCAACGACTCCTGTTTTGACATAGCTTCGTAACTCGAAGCGACAGGGAGGTCACCACAGGCCGCGGTAATAGAGAAGAACGATGAATTCGTACTTTTTTAACTGTTCATCTATCCAATTGCTTCTTATTCCGACGGGAGGGTCTAGGAGTGGAGGTATATCTGGTGCGGCCGCCTCGACATGCTCAAATTTGTATCCTTCTTTTGTTGGCGTGCAAAGAACTTGCTCTCTGGCGCAGATTTCGCCGTCGCATAAAACTAATCCAAGTTGGAAGGGTGAGTTAATATCTTGCACTTCTTCCGAACCTACCAGCCCCGTTAGCTCATAGCCTGTGTTGTTATGCGCGTTAATCCACTCTACGCCCGCTAAGGCTGGAGTTTTTAGGATCTCAGGAATACTGTTCTCTGCTTGCATGTTGACGGCTACAAAAAGATTAGGTCCCAAGATCATAACTGTGAGAATCTAAGAAGTGGAGCTTTTATTGAGAAGGGTGCTTAGACGGCATTCGAAGTATCAAGTATTAAGGGGAGATCGATTTGGAAGTTTTGTTCGAGTCTGCGTTTGAGATTGCCAAGGCAATCAAGAAAAGGGCGATCAGCTCCCGGGAAGTGGTTAATTTTTACTTAGATCGCATAGAGCGAATTAATCCGAAGATTAACGCCGTCGTACAGGTTGACGCTGAGCGAGCGTTATCGAGAGCTGATATGGCCGATGAGGCGGTGAGATTAGGTCATGATTGTGGCCCATTACATGGAGTTCCCCTTACGATTAAAGATGCGTATTTGACGGAAGGGATAGTTAGCGCGAATGGATTGCCACATTTGAAAAATAATGTGCCTGATCATAATGCTGATGGAGTTCAAAAATACATAGATGCTGGAGCGATCATCCTAGGTAAAACGAATACCCCCATGGCGAGTGGCGATTTTCAAAGCTTCAATGATATCTACGGGACTACCAATAATCCCTGGGATATAACACGAACTTGTGGAGGGTCCTCTGGCGGCGCTGCCGCCGCTCTTGCATCCGGAATGACGCCTCTTGAGCTGGGCGGAGACATTGGGGGCTCTATCCGCATACCCAGTCACCTGAATGGTGTTTACGGTCACAAGCCGAGTCATGGAATTGTGTCCCAACGAAGTTTAGTTGATTGGCCCGAACAAATTTCTGAGCAGGATCTCTGGGTGGTCGGCCCCATGGGTCTATGCGCTCGCGACATTCGCGATGCTCTGCATATTCTTGTTGGACCGGTTCCAGAAAAGGCATCGGCTTGGAAAATTCAATTACCGTCGCCGCGGTGTACAGATATAAAAAAGTTAAGGGTAGCTACTTGCTTTGAGCAACCGAATTATCCGATCGATCACGAAGTGAAAGCAGAGCTAGAGGCGGTCGCTGACTCGCTGGAGAAAGAAGGCGCTCATGTTGTTAGAGAAGTAGCGCCTGACATTGATTTTCAAGAAAACCTGGCGGTTTATCTACAGATTATGTACTCGCACATGGATGCGAGTGTTCCAGAAGAGATGAAGGAAGCCATGGCACAGGCGCTCGCTCCTATACCAAGGAGCGAGGATGTTATCGCCATGTTTGGAGCTTCAGTTGCGCAATGGAATAAAGTCAATGAGCGTCGTTTTCAGCTACAGCGTAAGTGGATGGAATTCTTTCAGAATTACGACATCCTGTTGGCACCGATCCTTCCCTTACCGGCTTTTGAGCACGACCATACCCCGATCGCTTTTCGACGTTGGCAAGTCAACGGCGAGGACAGGTCTGCGATGTTAGATACTCTTTTTTGGGCCTCTTTTTCGTTACTAACCTATCTTCCCGCAACAGCTGTGCCCGCTGGTCAAACTAAGACCGATAAGCTGCCGGTCGGTGTTCAAATCGTTGGGCCTTATCTAGAGGACGAGACGCCTCTGGAAGTCGCTGCGATGTTGGAGCAATGTCATCGCTCTTTTGAGCCTGCTCCAAATTACAAATCGTTAAATGCTTAACTGACTTATCTGACTTTAGAAGGCTCTATTGCTCTCTAAAACCCTTAACAGTGACCGGTATTTACTGTAAAAATGACGGATTAACAGGAGGTTTGAATGGATAGATTTGATACCCAAAAGTCGGAGGATTTGTTGGCTCGTGCAAGAGAAGTGATCCCCGGCGGAGTTTTTGGTCATTATGGCTCGTCGGTTCGACGTCCCGGACCAAAATGGTTTTCTCGGAGTGACGGCGCTTATTTTTGGGATATCGATGACAACAAGTACATCGACTATATGTGTGCGTACGGCCCAATGATTCTTGGGTACAATCATCCAGTGGTCGATGAGGCAGCACGCACTCAATATCAAGCGGGGAACACCGTAAGCGTGTCTTCTCCAGTGATGGTTGAATTGGCTGAGTTATTGGTTGAAACAGTTGATGCCGCTGACTGGGCGTTGTTCGGGAAAAATGGCGGGGACAGCACTTCGCTAGCGGTTCGGATTGCAAGAGCTGCAACCGGTCGAACAAAAATTGTGAAGATCCAAGATGGCTATCATGGGGTCGCGCCTTGGATGATGGCCAGTATGGCGACTGAAGAGCGCGAGATTAAGGGGATTACAAAGGAAGATGGAGCAAATCTTTTGCAGATTCCATGGAACGATACGACTGCATTTGAACAATTGATTGCAGAATATCCTGATGATATCGCCTGTTTTATATCTTCTCCTTACGATCATCCGGCGATGCGTGACAACGCGTTACCGGAGGACGGCTATTGGTCCAAAGTAGAGTCGCTTTGTCAGAAACATGGGATCTTGTTAATCGTAGACGACGTAAGATCTGGTTTTCGAATCGATTTGGCAGGCTCTAACGTCGCGTATGGTTTTTCCGCAGATATGGTTTGTTTTGGAAAGGCAATCGCGAATGGTTACCCCTTGTCGGCCTTGGTGGGGAGAGACTCCCTGAAAAAAGTCGCTTCAGAAGTATTTTATACAGGCTCCCATTTTTTTCAGGCAGCGCCAATGGCTGCAGCAAAAGCTTGTTTAGTGGAAATGAAAAAAGTAGATGCGGCAAACCAGATGACTCAATTTGGCAACAAGCTCAATGATGGCCTGATTAATATCGCGAGCCAGCATGGCTATGATCTCAAAGCAACCGGAATACCTGCAATGCCTTATTATCGCTTGACGAATGTGCCTTTCGATATCCACTCGCAGTGGATTGATGAGTGCGTAACGCGTGGTGTTTATTTGCTCAATTATCACAATCACTTTGTCTCGACAGCTCATGATGACGATGATTTGAATCGAACCTTCGACATTGTAAATGAAGCATTTAAGGCGCTGGGTGACTCTGCGCAACATCAGGTAGCGTGAAGGGGAAAGAAATGTCTGAAACGATTCAATATGAGGTGAGTGATCGTATTGCGACGGTCACGATAAATCGCCCCGAGCGCCGGAACGCCATGACTGCTTCTATGAACAAAGAATTTCATAAGAAAATACGAGAGGCGGGAGAAGACGATTCGGTGCAAGTGATCATCGTTACCGGGGCTGGCGGTTCTTTTTGCTCTGGCACCGATTTGTCTGACCTGGATCAGCAGAGCTCTGAGGATCAGGTGAAAGAAGCAGATGCTATGGAACGATCAGAGGTTTTCTGGCCGATACTGCATAACCCTAAACCAATTATTGCTGCTATTGATGGTTATGCGGTGGGGATGGGGGCCGAATTTACCAGTCAGTGCGACATTCGAATAGCCTCAACTAATTGTCGTCTTTCTTGGATATTTTCAAAACGTGGTTTAGTGCCTGATACGGGCGCTGGAAGCTGGCTGCTTCCTAAGCTCATTGGTTTGCAAAAGTCCCTTGAGCTGTTGTTTACCGGACGTTTTGTTGAGGCCGATGAGGCCCTTGAGATGGGTTATGTGCTCAAGGTAGTAGATCCGGAGAATCTGATGGAAGAGGCACGAGATCTTGCAAGAATGATGCTGCAGGGGTCCCCCTACGCGCAGGTAAAAACCAAGAAATTAGTATACGAGGGCCTGTCTTTAGAGGCGGGTGATCACGTAAAAAGAAGTGCCAAAGCATTAAGTGAATGCTTCGTTAGCGAAGACCATCAAGAGGGGGTCAAAGCGTTTCTCGAAAAACGGGAGCCGAGGTTTACTGGCAGGTGATTTACCTGTCTTCAATTAGAGTTTGTTTGAAATCTTTTACTGAATAGTTGGTGATAGCTGGTTTGCAATAGTCTGGTGGACCAAATACGCTTCAATAAACGAATACGTCCGCTTTGAATTTTTAAGGAGATTGGTATGAGAGCTGAAAAAGAAGTGTCCGATGCGGTTAAACCTGGGAATCGGCCGGCTCCACTTAAGCCCGAAGGAGATTGGTCTCATGCGTTTTCCTATCACCCAATGGATGTGGAGGTTCAAAAAGCTGAAGGGATTCACTATTACGACGTAGAGGGCAATCAGTATATTGATGCGTCGGGCGGTCCTTTTGCTTTCACGTTGCCACACGGTGATCCTCGAATGAAAAAAGCGATAGCTGACCAAATGGATAAGTTCACTCATATACACCCCACACTCGCGTCAAGGCCCGTGGCCGATTTTTGTTCCAAGATTGCGACGGTAACCCCTCCCAAATTAAACACTACCTACCTGGTCTCTGGTGGGTCAGAAGCGGTGGAGACGGCGATGAAGGCGGCCAGACAGCATCACTTGGCTAATGGAAATCAAGATAAGTATAAGGTGATCTCCAACTATCAGAGTTATCACGGTATGACTCTGGCTACACAAGGTCTGTCAGGAAACCCTTCCTACCAAAAATATTATGGGCCCATGCTCACCAAATGGTCTCATATCCACCAGTATTCGGATCATGACAGGCCAGAAGGGATGAGCAGAGAGGAGTGGGGGATCAAATGTGCTCAGCGGTTAGAAAAAGCGATTTATTTTGAGGGCCCCAGGACCGTATCGGCTTATATCGCAACACCCCACGGCTGTGGATCGGATTACGGTGTTGTTGCGCCTAAAGAATACTGGCAGGAGATTCGAAGAATCTGTGATTTGTACGATGTGCTCTTTATTGCGGATGAAGTGGTCACAGGTTTCGGCAGAACGGGTAAATGGTTTGCGATGGAGCACTTTGGTGTAGAGGCAGACATCATGACGACAGCGAAGGGAATCTCCGGTTGCTACATACCTTTAGGCGCGGTCATGGTCTCGGATAAAATCAATGAACCCTTTGGCTCAGGAGAGGCTAGTTTTATCCATGGTTTCACCAATGGTGGACACCCGGTTGCTTGCGCTGCTGGATTGCAATCGATCGCAATTTTACAAGAAGACAAACTCGTCGAGAATGCTGAAAAAACCGGTGCGCATCTCTTTTCTTACAAGGAACAGCTGCTGGCTCATCCAACGGTTGCTGACGTTCGCGGATGGGGAATGTTTATGACTCTGGAACTTGTCGAGAGCAAGGAAACAGGGGAATACTTCGAGATTGGAAGAGGAGCTGAAGGCGCCTTTCAGTCGATTTCACTTAAAAATGGCCTCGTGTTTTTTGGGACTCTTTATGGTCCGAGTCGCGAACCGTTATTCAAGCGCGGGGTTCCATTGAACATAAGCCCTCCGCTGTCCATTACCCCAGAGCAGGTGGATGATCTCGTCAAAAGACTCGATGACACATTATTCGAGTGGGAAGCAGAGATGGGTGTTTAATAAAGCCTCACTTCTTAATCATGACACCAAGATCATGGCAGAAAACGCTTGGAAGGATGTTGGGAGTAACTCGAGGATAGGCATACTCCGACGTTAGAGGTTACTGGTCACTGGCTTGATCAACCGATGACCAGAGAGGGGAGAAACATGCGAGAAGAGATTTCGCTGGCTGGTACGCCGGCAGCCAGTCCGCTTGGTTATTACAGTTGGGCCTTTGGGCAGGCGGCCAGAGACCCTTTTTACATCATGGTCGTCATCTACATCTTTTTCCCCTATTTCAGCAATGTAGTCATTGGGGATCCCGTGCGTGGTCAATCTATCATTGGCTATTTAAACGCCGCTGTAGGGGCTTTGCTCGCTCTCACTATATTATTTATGGGCGCCATCGCAGATAAAACAGGGCAACGCAAGCCGTGGATTGTGGTTACTTATGGGTTAATTGCTTTGGGCGGGTTTTTGTTGTGGTTTGTTCAGCCTGGCGAAGATGGGATAGGGCTAACGGCTTCGATTGCTTTAATTTTTATGATTCTCATCGCCTTTGCTTATGCGGAAGTGTTTCATAATGCGATGCTGCCTGGTATTACACCTGCAGCCAAAGTAGGTGAGGTCTCGGGGTTAGCCTTTGCATTAGGGAATTTAGTAGCTTTGGCTTCGATGATCTTCGTTCTGTTTGCTTTTGCATTTCCAGGGGTAGAGAGTTGGTCTTTCCTGCCTGATAAGCCACTTTTCGGAATTGATCAGAATTTAAACGAACACAACCGAGTGGTTGGTCCCATGGGAGGATTGATTGCTTTATTGTTGATCTTACCTGTCTTGCTTTTTACTCCGGACGGGAAATCTACTGGTCTTTCTGTCTCTACTGCGGCGAGAAGGGGAGTCACCGAAGTTGTTCAGACGATTAAACAACTTCGGCATTACGCCAACATAGCCTGGTATCTACTGGCTCGAATGCTCTTTAATGACGGTATGGTGGGTGTCCTCATATTTGGTGGAGTTTACGCGTCAGGTAACTTTGGTTGGGGAACTATTGATTTGCTCTTGTTTGGTTTACTCACCAGTGCCTCGGCAATGGTTGGCGCGTACCTTGGCGGGTTGCTTGATGACCGTTTTGGCTCAATGAAAACGCTTAAGGTGGCGATTTTTTTTAGCGGACTCATATTGATCCTTATGACATCTGTCACTCCTGACTATTTGTTCTTTGTAATTTTAGTTTCTGATCAACCGGTTTGGGATTTTCCTTACTTCAGTACACTTTCTGAACTTGTTTACTTTGGCCTGGTTCAGGTTTTTGCTCTGTTTTTTGTGACCGGCTTATCGACCTCGAGGACAGTGATGGCCCGAATTTCTCCTCCCGAAATGTCGACTCAGTTTTTTGGTTTATATGGCCTAAGCGGTTCGGTTACCGCGTTTCTGGCCCCCCTCATGGTTGGGGTGATCACTGATTTGACTAACTCGCAACGGATGGGTTTTGCTTCATTGGCCGTTTTGATTTTTCTTGGCGGGGTTTTACTTGGCAAAGTAAAGGAAGAGCAGACTCAGGCAATAAAAACCACCTCGACCGATTAGCCTATATCTTAATATGCTTCGATATAAACTCAATAAGCTGTTGATTTATATAATTTATCTAGACCATGTGTGAGGAAAGTCGTGTGATATTGAATCGCTTCTAGCGAGTCCGCGTTCCGCCAGTCGGAGTCGAATCAACGATAGGTGTTCCCTACCAAAAAGGCTTAATCTTTTGCTCTCGCCGTACTCATCAAGGACGTAGTGTGGAACTCCGGCAATTCCTGATTTTTCTGCTGCCAAAATGTGTTTTTGTAATTCTTCAACACCCTTGCCTTGGTCTGATGCAAATTCTTTAAAGCCGTCTGAGCTGACACCACTCTCACTTAAAGCGTTGGAAACCGCTTCGAAGGATTCTAATTCTAAATCTCTCCAGCCGCTCCCCCAGCCCTTGGTATAAACGTAAAGCATGAAAGGAATTTCGAGATTTTGATGCTTGGCGTACAGAAACGCTTTGTGGGCTAGCGTTGAATCCAGCAACCGATAAGGACTTCTAAAGGGAAGATCCTGGATTGTTGCGTATTCCCTGGCTGCCGCATAATACATTCTGGCTTTACGGTCTGCGGCTTCGTTTAGAGGCTTTCTTTCCATTGTTTCGGATACCTCTGTGCTCACGCCAAGCTCAACATAACTTAGGGTATAGGGAAGAAAGTTGACGTAAACGTGGTAGTCATGAGCCAATTGTAGTGATGGCCTCACCGCAAGGTATGCGTGGGGAGATTTCAGGTCTATATAAACAGTAACGTTCTGCTTTGACCGGTCTTGGTTAATACTTTGCCAATGCTCGATTTCATCGAGAATTCGAGCTCTTTGTGATTCGTTATTGTGTTGCTCGTTCAACTTTCAGGTTAGCCAGGCGAGTTTCGTGTCAGTAAAAAGATCAACTGTTGGAATATATTTTTCGGGATCGTCCAGACTGCACACAGTGATTGCGATCTCATCAGGTCTTTTCTCCTGAATATATGCTAGGGGGGTGCCGCATTCCTGGCAGAAATGGCGTGTAGCCTTTGGAGACGACTTTAAAATCTTCGGTTCTGCTCCTAGGTATTCAAATTTTGTGATCGGAATCACTACCCAAGACACATAAGCAGAACCAGATAAGCGTTGACACATACGGCAATGACAATTACCTGCCGGGTAGGGTTTTTCTGGGAACCTATATCGCAAATGTCCGCAGAAGCATCCTCCCTCTATCGATTTAGTCATGTGTTAGCCCCTCTCAAAAAGTTGTCGTCTCTTAATAAAACACTACAGCAAGTTCGATTCCTTGTATTCTTCGTCTTCATCAGTGATTGCTTCTTTTTATGGGAACCATTAGTTTATGACGGCAAGAGTTAGGAGGGTAAAAGGTGGGAGCTTTGATCAATCAATTTGATGTGGATACGACCTTAAGCTGGGAGGGCATTCACGATGCGATTGTGGCTCTCGGGTTAGAAAGGAACATTCTAGAATTGGAGCGGGACGGGATCACGACGATCACGCCCGAGCAATCTGGCGTCACGCCAGACTTTGTAAGTAAAGTACGAGAGGAACTAATCCGTTTATCTGGTGAGATTACTGACCGCGAATTCTTGGAGGAAAGTGGACCAGATCAAGCGATCCCTGAATTAGAACCGAGAAACACGTTTTTGATATTCCAACTACTGGCCTACCGTATTCCTGAGTTCGAAGAGGTTATGCTAAATCCAGCTCTGCAAACGTTAATGGGGCACTTATTGGGTCCCGAACGCCGACTGTCGAGTCTTTCTGGATTCATCAAGTGGCAAAGTTCCGAGCCGCCCGAAGGGAATCGCTTCGAGCCATATGGGCTACACGCTGATTCTCCCATTAAATCGACGCTGCCATTGGCTCCACTCCAAGTAGCTAATTCGAATTTTCTGTTAACTGATTTTGCGACTTGGGAGGACGGCCCAATGGTCGTCGCGAAAGGCAGCCATCGAGAAGGCCGACATCCTCTAGAGAGTGATGCGGCAAGAATGGAGGGCTATTACGCGCCTGCGGGTTCTTTTGTAGTCTTTGGCGGTTGCTTGCAACACGGTTCGACGTCGAGACTTAATCCCGGTATGCGCATCAGCATCAACGGCTACTTTTGTCAGCCTTATATTGTCCCGCAAGAATGTCTTCAGGGTGAATTCGAGGATGTGGCGGCTAAAGGCAAGTTGGCCTCTCAATTAGTCTGGCAAGACGCGTCGAATGGCTGGGGAGTCCAAGGCCCCGCCTTTATGCGCACGCCTTTCACTGAAAAAACTCGGCCTTCTTCAGGCTATGGCTACTTGCCAAAAGACCAACACCCAAACAGTAGTTTAGCTTGAGATAAGGCCGCAATGACACAAGAAAATCAACCTGAACTGACCGAGGTAAGAGCAGAACATCAGATTGATCGTTTGGCGTTGGTTCAGTACATGCGATCCCAAATGGATGGCATAACCGATGACCTGACTATTCGTCAGTTTGAGGGAGGGCAGTCGAACCCAACCTTCCTGCTTGAGTCTGCTAATCGTCGTTGGGTGTTAAGAAAAAAACCGCCTGGAGTTCTATTAAAATCCGCGCATGCAGTAGAGCGCGAATATCGGGTCATGAAAGGCTTGGGACCGACGAATGTACCGGTTCCTAGGATGGAGCTCTTGTGTGAAGATGAATCTGTCATTGGTACACCTTTTTTCGTGATGGAATGGGTGGAGGGGCGAATTATCATGAACCCTCTAGAGTCCGGCCTGCCTCCAGAAGAACTCGGTGCTATCTATCGATCCTACATCTCAACCGCAGCAAAGTTGCACTCAGTGGACTACGAGCGGGTAGGACTCGGCGACTATGGTCGCCCTGGCAATTACTTTTCTCGTCAGATTAGTCGCTGGACGGACCAGTATCGCGCTTCTGAAACTGATCAGCTGTCAGATATGGAAGAATTAATTTCGTGGTTGCCTAATAACGTACCGGAGGATGAAACCACCTCAATAGTTCATGGAGACTTCACGATCAGAAACATGGTCATGGATAATCGCAAGCCGACGGTGCGAGCAATTCTAGACTGGGAGTTGTCCACCATAGGCCATCCTTTGGGCGACCTAGCTTATGCCTGCCAGTTTTATTACAACGAGGATGTGACCAGAGCTGATATGAGTTCTCTGGGCGTTCCTGAGGAGCAAGATCTTATCGATTTGTATTGTGAGTTAACCGGCAGGGCAGGAGTTGACCACTGGGCCTTTTATATTGCCTTCTGTAAGTTCAGACTTGCGGCCATATGCCAGGGCGTATACAAGCGAGGCCTGGACGGCAATGCATCGTCGCAAACAGCGCTCGAGCAATTGGAGAACGTAGAAAGAGCATCAAGAGCTGGCAGGCAAATCCTCGAAGGGCAGGCTTGATCTAAACTCGCTGGTTGATCAGGTGCAAACCCCTGATTGATGGAAAATCATGTGGAAGCGCTCCTCGCCTCTTTGGTAGATGTTAGTCGCGACTAAGTTTTGTTGAGGCGCTCTTTCGAAACAGATCACGGCAACGCTGTCAGGGCCGGTCTGCATAAACCGTGGAGAGTCGAAGCTGATTTGCGGCTGAGCATCGTTACTAAGAATTCTGGCCCAACTTTCCAATATGTCCTTGCGACCGGTGAGCGGATGCCAGCCTGGGTGCAAACAATACATGTCATCCTGGTCAGCCCAGATACTTTCCATCGCAGATAAATCTTTGGATTCGAATGCTAGGTAGAAGGCTTCATTTACAAAGGAGACTTGTTCTATGATGGAGTCATTATCTTTAATGTTCATTAGCCCATTATATAGGTGTAAACCATGAATCTGGAATTCGACAACCTATTCACCCAGGAATTGCCTTGCGATAATGTCGAGGAGAACCATGTTCGCCAGGTCAATGACGCGGTGTTCTCTCGCCTGGATACTGCTAAGGCACCATCTCCAACTATGGTCAGCTATTCAAAAGAAGTGGGCGCGCTGATCGGTTTATCTCCAAAAGATTTAGAATCCAACGAATTCCTTGAAGTCTTCGCCGGTAATCAGCGTCTAGAGGGCATGGATGTCCATGCGACCTGTTATGGTGGGCATCAATTTGGTAACTGGGCAGGGCAGCTTGGCGATGGTCGTGCGATCAATCTTGGAGAGATAATTCACCAAGATAATCGGTTGATGTTGCAGCTTAAGGGAGCTGGACCCACTCCTTACTCCCGCACGGCTGACGGACTGGCAGTTCTCAGATCGTCGCTCAGAGAATATTTGTGCAGTGAGGCGATGTACCATCTCGGCGTGCCAACGACTAGAGCGCTCAGCTTAATAACCAGTGGCTCTGATGTGGTCCGCGATATGTTGTATGACGGTCATCCGGCTGCAGAGCCCGGGGCCATCGTATGTCGAGTCAGCCCCTGTTTTATTCGATTTGGTCATTTTCAGATTCTGACCGCGAGAAATGAGCTCAAATTACTTAAAAATCTTGCTGACTTCACAATAAGAACTCAATTCGAACATCTAATCAATTTAGAAGAGAAAGCAAGATATTCGGCATGGTTTGAGGAGGTTTGTCAGAAAACTGCTCAAATGATTGTTCACTGGATGCGGGTCGGATTTGTTCACGGCGTAATGAACACCGATAACATGTCAATTATTGGAGAGACCATTGATTATGGCCCTTACGGTTGGCTGGATGATTTTGATCCCGAGTGGACTCCTAATACAACAGATGCTGCAAATAGGCGCTACCGCTATAGTCAACAACCGGCTATCGCCCAGTGGAATCTGATGCAGCTAGCCAATGCCATATTACCACTGATTGAAGATCCCAAGCCTCTTGAGGAATCTTTGTCTCGTTACGCAAAAACCTATGAAAGCTTATGGCAGGAAATGATGGCGTCAAAACTCGGTTTGGCTAGTTTTGACGAGGCATTGGTGAACCAATTACTTGGGATTTTGGCTGAAGGGCAGATCGATATGACATTATTTTTTAGGGAGTTAGCCAATCAAGCGTCAGTAGAGTTGAAAACACATTCGATCTTAGAAGTTACTTCGTATTTGGAGAAGGATAACTCAGAAGATATCTCGGCCAGATTAGAAAAATGGCTACTCAAATACCGACGCGCGCAGAGGAATCAAGGGGTTACAGAAGAAAATCGAGTTGAATTGATCAGGAAGACCAATCCGCTGTACGTATTCCGAAATTACATTGCTCAACTCGCGATTGATGACGCAGAGAAGGGGGACTTTAAGATGGTTAATAATTTGTTAGATCTTTATAGAGACCCTTACAACGAGCAAGCTGGCAAATCCGAATTTGCGCAAAAACGACCTGAGTGGGCCAGGACTCGGGTGGGCTGTTCGATGCTATCCTGCAGCTCCTAGTCCTTGCTGTTGCTGAGAAGGGCTTACCTGCTGATTTTATAAGAACTCGCCAGGCCGAACTGGGTTAAACTGGTTTAGATTGCTAGAGGCGTTACTCAAAATTGAACAATAAAGCTCGAATGCACGAGTTTTAGTCCTTAAACATCTCACGCTAATCAATGTATTAATCGAAAAATAAAATTGGGAGGAACAAGTGGCTGCAGTTGAATTTGAAGTGGATGGACATATTGCCTTGGTGACGCTTAATCGACCTGAGGCGAGAAACTCCTTCAACCCAGAAGCATTGGTGCAACTATACGATGCGTTTCAAGAGGTTGAGACAAACGACAACATCCGAGTGGCGGTTATCACGGGTTCCGGTGACAAAGCATTCTGTGCAGGCGCCGATCTGGGTCAGCTGATTACTTTAATGAACGGTGCTCGGCAACCGGAAAATGAATGGGACACACGATACGTCGAAGATGTATCCAAAAAGGGCAGTTACTTGATGAACAAGGATCCAGTGAAACCCGTGGTTGCAGCGATTAATGGTCATGCGATTGCTGGGGGTATGGAGCTGGTTCAAGGCACTGATATCCGCTTTGCTGTGCCAGAAGCTAAGTTTGGTCTACAGGAGGTCAAGTGGGCGATCTTTCCTGCCGGAGGGTCGACAGTAAGAATGCCAAGACAGATGCCCTATGCAAAAGCGATGGAGCTGATGCTGACCGGTGATCTTATTAGTGCTCAGGAAGCTTTGGAGCTTGGATTCTTGAACTACGTGGTCGAGCCTGCTCAGCTGATGGATAGGGCAATGGAAATGGCAGGCAAGTTGGCTGCAAATGGTCCTATTGCTGTTCAAGCTATTCGTAAATCAGTTCGCGAAGTTTGGGGATATCCAGAAGCGGAAGCGCTCAAGATGGAGGGAACCTTTTCTGGCCCAGTCTTCAAAACGGAAGACGCCAAAGAAGGTCCAAAGGCTTTCATGGAAAAAAGAGAACCGGTTTATAAAGGTCGATAGTTCGTCCACCGCTTAAACAATCTGGGCATAGCATTTTGGAGCCTCGATTAGCTTGGTATTTGGCCAGCAGCGCCAGCTTCGTTGTGCCTCTTGGTATTGGACAGCTATTACTACCATGGCTCTTAGCCATTTATTTAGGAGAGAGCGCTACCCGGATCGGATTGGCGCAGATGATAGCCCAACTGCCCGTGGTATTGCTTGTGCTCTGGGGAGGCTGGCTAGGTGATCGTATGGACCAGCGGCGACTGCTCATTTACCTGACAGGTATCATGGCTATTCCTCCGCTTATTTTGGCTGCGGTCTTTTATTGGGGTTCAGTCACCTATTCAGTGGTGGTTTTGTACTCAGTCATCATGGGCTGTTTTATGGCTTTTGTGCAGCCGGCAAGAGATGCTCTTGTGAATAGGGTAGCCGGACAAAGAGTTCAACAAGTTGTAACGATCACCGTGGGCCTTCAGTGGGGGGTTCAGATAGTGGGTTTTGCCATCGGCTCGACTGCAGATGCTGTAGGGCCGACAATTTTATTGCTTCTTATTACCTTATTTATGGGCGCAGCGACGTTGGCGGTCAAGCTGATCCCTCCTTTAGAGCCGATAGAAAATACCGTCAAAGAGGGAATTATTAGTCAAATCAAAGACGGACTTGTAATCGCCTGGGACGACTTGAAGATCCGGACTGCCATGTTGCAGATACTTGCTCTAGCAGTTTTCTTCTCTGGGGCCTATCTGGTGTTGTTACCGGTCATGATACGGGAGTTGTATGGTGGCGGCTCTCTGGGACTTGCGGGTGGTTTTGGTTTTAATTTGGCGGGAACAGTGCTTGCGACTCTGGTCCTGATGAAAACTGGTAGAGTTCGTTATCCAGGCAGAGCGCTAATGTTGGGGACCTTGCTGAGTTGCTCGTTTTTGCTTGCACTGACGCTTCCTCTTGTTCACTGGTTATTCTATTTGGTCTTGTTCTTCTGGGGAGCAGGCGGAGGCCTCATCGTGATCATGAGTCGCTCAATCGTACAAGAAAATGCGCCAGAGACGCATCGGGCTCGAATTATGTCGATCTTTTCGCTCGCTATGATGGGCGGTTCACCGATCGGAAGCTTATTAATGGGTCTTCTCATTGATCAGGTGGGCGTTCATATGGCTACGTTATTCCCTGTAATCGGGATGATCGTTACTGCTCTTTGCCTCGCGGTAAAACTTCCGCTATGGGGTATTCAAAGCGCCAGTGTAAGTGAATGATTCAACCTGACTTCTTGAGAAACTACCCGTTGTCGAGGAGATTGATTAGGCGTTCTTGTGGAACAACTGAATCGGCAGTAGGCTTTAACAGGTGATAGCACGGGGTTATGGAGGTCTATGAGTTCAATAACGCAAATGTCTTTTCAGGAGAAATCAGATCTTTTTTTAGATGGGTTCGTGATCTTGCGAGGTATTGTTGAAAAGAGCTTAGTGCGGCGAGCTCGCGCGCTAATTGATCAAGACTTCAAAAAAATATTTCATTTTGACCATCCTGACATTAATGATTTATACAATCAGTCCCCGATCAGTGAAATTCTAAATGAGGTCATGGGGCCTCACACAAGGCCGATAAATGCACAAGTTGCTGTGACTTCTCCTAACACCATTGATGCTGTGTCTAGGACTAATTTCGATTTGAATTCTGTGCCTCCACCTAAAGCTCATGTGGATGGTGGTTGGGCTGGGCGTTGCCCATTGAGTCAAACCGAAATAATCGCTTCTGGTAGCACGCTTCATAACTGGGGTCATGATGGCGACCCTAAGTCTATGGGGCCTAATGGCGCCGCCCCGTTGTGGCAGGACCCGAAAAAACGTTTGGCGATTGGTAGTTATACGGCTCTGGTGGGTGTTTGCTTGAGCGATCAGTTAGAGCCTGGAAAGGGTCAATTTGCTGTCAGGAAGGGCGCTCACGAATCGGTTCAATCTTTTTTTCGTTACCAGCGAGATCAGGGAGGCCCGATCGGTGGAGGAGGGCCTGACTGGCCGAGGCTCATCCCCGGTACTAAAGGACGAGCCTTTGCGGGCTCGATGCCCCACGCGATGGAGCAATCCTATCCAAAAATCGAGAACGATTTACGAGGTTGGCCGTGGGCAGAGTTGACGCCGGTTTTGATGAAAGAAGGCGACGCGGTTATTGCGCTACATTCGCTTCCACATACGGCTACGCCTAATCTCAGTGACAATCCAAGAGTAAATGTTTATTTTCGGATACGGCGGCTGAGAGAAGACAATCCTTACGAGGGAGATGAGCGAATAGGCTGAAGGCTTTCTGGTCATCCTGTTCGAGCTCTCAACGGTGATTTTCTTGAGTACCCAGATCTTTACGACCCATTTGAATATTCGACTGAGAAGCTCTCTGACCGCTGGAGTAAATGGCAAGGCTTGACTCAGGTTCTGAGCGACAAATCAGTATGGTCATGGAAAACCAAAACTGACTGTAATAATTTATGGTTTATACTTTGGAGGAAAGAGGCTGTCAGCAAAAATAGATGTGCTGTGAAAGCTCAGGAGGGGTGTTGAGACTATGAATAATCCATATGACCCAATCGATCAGACCGGGATCGTTATTGGAGGGCTGGATATAGGTTCAGTGGTTAACGAGATTCAGGACAAAGGCTACTGTGTCGTTGAAAATTTTCTTGCTAAAGACGAAGTGGAGCGAATTAGATCGAACTTCAATGAGTCAGTGCCGATCACTGAAATGCGTGCCATTGGAACAGAAACTGGAAGAACGTGGAGAGCGCATAACTTATTAGGCAAAACGCGAGCAGCCGATAATGTGTTCCTTGACCCTCGTTTACGGGCGATCGTTGATGGAGTGATCGGTAAATACAACCAAGTGAACGTAACCACTCTCTTCAACACGCTACCAGGGGAAACCAAACAATTTCTTCATCAGGATGACGGTTTATGGCCAATTCCCAGACCTCACCCAGCATTTTTGTGTAATGCGCTCTTTGCTTTCGACGACTTTACCAAAGCCAATGGAGCGACCCACTTAGTACCCTACAGCCACCGCTGGAACACACCTGTCGATCAATCTATCGAATCAATCCAGGTTGAAATGTCTTCGGGGAGCGTCGTCTTTTGGGAAGGGGGCATGTGGCATGCTGGTGGTGCGAATACCACCGAAAATGTTGAGCGCATGGGTTTCTTTATTAGCCACCAGGTTAGCTATCTGCGGCCCCAGGAAATCCAGTTGTTATCCATTCCACAAGAAACAGTGCGAACGATGCCGAAAAAGCTTCAACGACTGGTTGGTTATCATTCCTTTGGTCTTGGTGTGGATGGGCGAGACCCTTTAGAGGTACTTGAAGATGGGATAGTCGTTAATCCCGAAGCGAAACTAGCAAATGAGTGGCGAGAAACTTATTAGGCCTGGACTTCTATGGGTGTCCCCCGCAATTAAGAAACATTCACAACTGTAGGCATTAAAATGAGTCGTCCTTTGGAGGACGTTCATGATTTTCAACTTACTTCCTAATTGATTCCTTTTAGAGATTTGATTCCCGCGTAGGTGAGTAGTATGAGGGCTATGATTGCTCCGACTAAGGCCGGCAAAAACCCAACCACACCAAACCAATCGCTGGCCCCTAAAGGATTGTCTCCTATAGAAAGTGCCCGATTTGAGGCCGCATTTCCAAACCAATAAAAGATGGTGTTTGCCCAGGCGACAAAAATCAAACCGTAGGCGGTCCTTGTTTGCATTGATTGGCTTATCGAAATCAAAGGTAGCGAAAGGGCCACCGCTATAACCATCAACCCGTTAGTTAACCCGCCAACGTGAGCTCTCACCCATCCATCGGTTGTCCCATAGTAGGGCATAGAGACTATTTTGCCTGGCATGACTTCTAAGCCGCCGATTAAACCAAAACCCAACATGAACCCTGCCAAAAGTGCCGCAACCATGACCAAGAGTCCGTGCCCTACCATCTGCCTTTGCAGTGTTTCCATCTGTCGATCTCCGATGCTGTAAAATTTAGTAAGTGGTTTAGATTACTCCCTTAAGTTTGTCAGTCTTCAGAACCGTAGATTTCATTGAGTAACTGAAACATGACGGGTGTCAGTGGCATTTCACTTTGAGCATCGTCCTTGTAATAGCTAGTAAACACTGCCACCACATCCCATTTAGGATTGATGATTAGTCCCTGTCCAGCCCAACCGCCTTTGTACAGCGTGCCGTTTCGATGAATCGTGTCCCATTGATAGAGGTTGTATTTAACGCCACTGTTGATCAGGTAGTCCAATCCGGCATTTTTAATCAGATCAGGATTGCCCTGAGTCAGTAAAAAATCGACGTGCTCTTGGGAGATAATGGGTTCCAAGGTCACTTTCGACTGACTCGGTGTAAAGAGCAAGCCAAACCGTGCTAAATCCCTGATTTTTGATAAAAACCCGCCATGTGTCATTGGGATACCCTGGATCGGGGCTATATAGGCCGCATCCGACTCAGCACCGATGCGCCACCAGATTTCTTTAGTTAAAGCATCATGAAAGGGCATACCAGTGAGTTCCTCCACTAGCCAGGCGAGCACAAAAGTATTCACGCCGGAGTATGAATAAGCTTTCCCAGGCTCAGTTAGCCGTTCTGCTCTCAAGTTGGCGATAAACTCATAGGGATTCTGGGTAGGTCGGTTTTTGCTGTATCCGTCACCGATCGTGACAGAGTACCTGTAGTAACAGGAGGATTTGTCATCATAATCATCCGCGCAGTCCAGACCATTGGCCATATCCAGTATGTTCCTTACCGAAGTCCCGGCTAAAACTGAGTTTTCAAGCTCGGGTAGGTACGTGTCTATGGGTTTTGTTACATCTACCAGACCGCGTTCCTCTAGTATCCGAACCAGTGTTCCTACTATTGCTTTGGCGACCGACCAATAGATAGGCTTTTCATAATGTTGCATCCTGGGGTAAGACTCAAAGGCGATCTCGCCTTTGTGCAGGACGATAACTCCCATCGTCGTCGAATGCTCACTGTTGATAAATTCAGAAAAGGGAAGCTTTCCCTCTGGTGTCTCGACCTGAAAGTTGCCTATCAAAGGATTAACGCTTTCATTTAAGTTGCTTTCAGGGCCGCTTCTATAAACCTGCGCGGTCGGGAAAATTTGATGCAGGTTCTTAAAGTTCCACAACATGTCCGGTCCGTAGACGGTCCACCAAATATCGTTGGTGGCCAATCTTTTGTGTTGCTGTCTCGTTTGATCTGCGGTGGATGAAGGTTCAAAAGAGTCGGCCCAGGAAGGCTGATTAGCGGGAATCAATATCATCAATAGTGCAATGATCGAATAGAGCTGTTTAGGGTTTTGTTTATTCATAGGTAGTTTGTTTGCTGTTATGTGAAACTTATGGATTTAGTGATCTTCAATCAGTTTTGTTAATCTCAAATTAACAGATTTGCTAGTAGGAGAAAAACTTGAGCTACGAAGATATCATTTATGACAAGTCAGAACGTATTGCGACGTTAACTTTCAACCGACCCGACCGGCTCAATGCCATTACTAATCTCATGCGGTCAGAGATACTGGAAGCAATGAAGGATGCCAGCGCAGACGATGACGTAAGAGTCGTTGTGATCAAGGGGGCCGGTAAGGGGTTTTGCGCTGGAGCAGATTTGGGGGGAGGTGCAAAGCCATCGCAAATCGACGAACCTGCCCCCAACAGCAGGTTGCCCAGAGACAGTTTTCAAGAAGCTTTTGCTAGGGTTATGTGGGACATGCCAAAGCCCGCCATTGCGGCGATAAATGGCGCCGCCGCCGGCCTAGGATTCGGTATGGCACTGACCTGCGATATTCGAATTTCATCAAGTCTGGGTAAATTTGCCTCAGCCTTTTCCAGGATCAGCCTTGTGCCTGAGGCATGTATGACCTTCTATCTTCCCCGCATAATTGGTTTAGCACGATCTGCCGAGATCCTGTATACCGGTCGACAAGTATTAGCTGATGAAGCCTTATCCATAGGCCTGGTGAACCAGGTGGTTCCGCCAGAAGAACTGGACGAGGCGGTTAACACCATGGCTGTGACCTTGGCTAATGCGGCCCCGATTGCGATTCAGTTAACTAGGAGAGAACTCTATCGAGGATTAGAAGGTACGTTTGATGGGCAACTTGAGATGGAGCTCTACCATCAAAAATTTCTTCAAGGCTCGATGGATTCAAAAGAAGGTCCTCGAGCTTTTATGGAAAAAAGAGAGCCGAATTTCCAGGGCAGATAGAAGATTTCTTTTTTTTCGAGAGAAGCTTCAATAGCTAATAGGTAATAGACACGGTTATGAGTTTGTCTTAGATTGAATCTGAGTCAGCATGATTTGAGGGGAGTTAGGAAATGATCAAAAAAGATGCCAGCCATCGTCAGACCAGATACGTGGCGGCGCCGCCCTTGGAATATCCGAATGTTCTGCCTCTTCCTGAAGCCACCAACGATATCGAGCAAGCTAAAAGCAATCTTTCTGAATATGGGCTGTGTTTCTTGACTGATGTGTTGTCAAAATCCGAAGTCACCGAAATAGGAGACAAGCTAGAGCGACAAGCTCAGGCAGAAAGACAACTCGGTGATCTCGCGCCCATAGGCAGTGACGCTCCAAGACAAGGAATCTCCAACCTGGTCAACAAAGGACGAGCCTTTTTGGACTTAGTTGAAAGAGACGAGGTGGACGAGCTCGCAGGATTTGTTCTCGGTCGCAACTTTTTATTGTCTTCTTTGACCGGCGCTGTGTTTAACGGGGTGGCAACCGAACCCCAACAACTTCACCGGGATCAAGGTCAGGTGCCCGCCACGGCCGACTTTCCAGCGATATGTAATGTATTTTATATCCTTGACGATTTCACTCCTGCCCGAGGGAGTACCTGCGTTGTTCCTGGTAGTCATAGATGGGCGGCACAGCATCAAATCAATGCCCCCTCAAGAGAGCTTGAGGTGCAGGTGACAGTTCCGGCAGGCAGTATTTTCGCGTTTGATGGCCGGATCTGGCATGGAACGGGAATCAATTTGGAAGGCCACTCTAGAAAACACATAGCGGTATTCGCCTGTCTACCCTGGATGCGTCAACAGGAAAATTGGGGTGTCTCGTGTTTGCAAGAAGTGCTGGACGAAGCAAGCCCCAAGCTACGCGCACGGCTAGGCTTAAGAACCTATGGAACCCTAGGAATGATTAATGGCACTCGCACGTCGGCTGAAGCGCGGGCAAGCCTGGGTAACTACGACGTGGAAATACCCGATTTTTTGATCGGTGAGGAAGGCGCATTACATCCTGTTCGTAGGAGTTCGCGGGACTAAGAAGCCGCAATAGCACCCAGAAGAACGCTCGGTATTTCTCAGACTCACTGCTTCTTGCCAAGTTCTCCTTGGTCAGTAGAATGATGTCGAGGGGATAACTCATATGTTTCGAAGTGGTTAGCGATATTGATGTCGCTAGTCTGATGATGAAACACTTTGAGGTCGAATTCGTTTTTGATGAACAAGGACGGATTCGAAGTGCGAATTATTGGACAGAGGCGAGAGCTGCTAAATTTGTCTTGGGAATTACCAGGTCTAGCGCAGTATGGGCGTTTGGTTCTAGTCTGCCCGAAGAAATCTGTGTTGCACTAGAGCGACTCGCGAAGCAGGAGGATTATGATCCGGTCTCTAGTCCTCGGCATACTGACCAGTATCTTTCCATCTTATCAAGTATCGATTTGGGTTCGAGACGAGAGCTTTACGACAGCTTGACCTATTGGTTTCCAGATGCCGAAAGAGGCGTTTTGGAAAAGGACTGCGTCTTGGTCGATTCGAGTAACCAATCTTTGTTAGATGAACACTTTGGACATATGTTGGGGTACCAAGGCAAGGTGATCGAATATGATCAGCCGATCATAGCCCAGGTTGTAGATGGCGCGGCGGTTTCGGTGTGCAGTAGCGCCCGATCAAACGAAGAAGCTCATGAATGTTATGTCTTGACGGCGTCTGAATACCGCCTGAAAGGCTATGCGACGAACGTAGTTAAATCTTGGGCGAATACCCTTTGGAGTAAGGGTTTAATTCCTTTGTACAACACCAGCATTAACAATGAGGCAGCTCAGATCGTTGCACTTAAAGCAGGCTTCAGTCTTTATGGTAGGGCTTTGAGAATTCACTAAAAGCCATTAGAGTAAGGACATTCTGAGCCTGCAACGAAGCCTTATCGAATTGAAAAATCCGGCTGGTCTACTTTGTGTTTAAGCGTTTGCGTGTAATTCCGAGTTATTACTTCGGCTCGCTCGTCTTGTTGGCTGGTTTTGCGGGTTGCGGCGGGAGTGGAGGCAATGGCGATTCTGATCAGGGGCCTATAGCTCGACCACCGACAGTGACCCTTACGAGCACGGCCGAAACCATCGAGTTGGGAGGGTCTTTCACGCTGAACTGGTCGGTCGTGAGCTCAACCGCTTGCGAGGCTTCCGTTGGCTGGGACGGAAACAAGGAGAGTTCGGGCGCCCAGTCAATCACACCCACTTCAGTTGGAACCTATCGATACGTACTAACTTGCTCAAATGCTGATGGAAGTACTTTAAAGGATGTCTCCGTTGAGGTGATCGATACCGATACGCTCTTCCGAGTTAAAGTCATCGACGGATACATTGATGGTGCGAACGTGTTCGTCGATTTTAACTGGAACCTTCGGCAGGACGAGGGCGAGCCATCAGCCGTTAACGATGGCGAGGGAAACTATAGCTTCCCAAAGAATGGTGGTGAATTTGCTGCAATCAACGAGGCATCTTTCGAGTGCGCACGAAATCGCATTCAGGTTGCCGAGGTGCCAATCGGTGCGATAGATCAAGATCGTGGGCTTGTAGAGGAAGCGTTCACCATGTTCTACATCCCTGGCGGGCTCCCATTGTCCTCAGGTAATAGCGAAGCCTTACCAGGCGAGGGGATTAATATTTCTCCCTTTACGGGACTGTTTCTGGATATCGTTGCAGAGGAGAAAACCAGGCTCGGTATAGAAGCTATCGAGCTAGCTGATGGCTGTGCGAGCGAGGCCAACTTATTAGCCGAGGGAGTTATTTCCTCGGTAAAGAGCTTTGTGCAAAGTCTCGAGTCGGATTATGCCATTACATTGGCAGCGCTTTACGAAGATTACTTGGCTTCAAATAACGCAGAGAGAGCTGCAAAAGCTGAAAAAATAGTGAACTTTCTCAAGGCGGCAGACGGCATTAAACAAAGCATCATCACTCGGCATTCTTCAAATTTGCCGGAAGGGTATAAGCCCTACGTAGGCCTTTCGAAAGCCGCTTCTGACCGCCTCTTCGGTAGTCAGGAAATTAAACTACTCGAGGTTTCTGTAGGTCTTTATTTTGATGGTCAACCAGACTCAGAGAATTGGTATCCGTCTGAAATACTTCAGGCTACCGAGTTAAAATTATTGGAAAACGGACAGATTGTTGACTTCGCGTGTTCGCTCGACGGTCTAGAAAGCTGTACTACCTTAGAGCCTGACTATGAAAATATTATCAACAGCCTGAAGTCTTATGTGGGCTATAGTGGATTTAAAAATGAAACTCTCTTGTCAGGGGTAACAGTCACCTCACAAATCAGAGAGGAAATAGATAGCTCCGCTTCAGACTCAGTTAGGTGTGATTCGGTCGCTCAGCTAATCTATGACGAGCCCTTGGCAGTCTGCGAAGCAATAGGTTGTCCCTCAAAGGCAGAGTATCAAGTTCAGATTAACCACAACCTTGGATTTAGTTATCCGGATCGGTGCGATCAGATAAATGAGTCTTTTTTATACGCTTTTATTGATGAGAAGCACCAATGGGCGCAGCCTAATTCGGATGGAAATTCCCGAGAGATTCTAAGTGTCCAATACTCTCTGAATCTGAACAGTGAGGTGTATCCAAGCCCGCCGGTCGATTTTCTGGGTGATCAGGTCAAGGAGATCGATCATCAGAATGTATACGAATTCATAAAAACCTTATTTGTGGAAATGGACGAGACTGCCATCGCTGTTTATGCGTTGCTACTAAAGGAGAACGAGTTTCTTAATCTGGCTCGTACAACCTTTGATGGCGGCGGATCAGAAAAGGAGCGGTTCGATTATTCAGTAACTGATAGTGCGACTTCCTGTCGTGAGCAGACATGGAATTCTGAAGAGGGCTGGTCTGTGAAGGCACTAACCGAAGGGGCTGCTGCATTCGCTGCGTGCGCTGAATTTATCAGCGATTTTAGCCCCTAAAAATAAGCAAAAAAAAAGCTATTTTTAGTATAGAAATTCGATGAATTTCGCAGTAAATTGCGCGCGCAAAAACAAGAAGAGAACTATGCTCGATTTTAATTATTCCAAGGTCGATCAGAGCGATCGTCAGGTACCCCGCAACCTCCGGCAGTCGGGCCCGACGGCCGTCGAGGCTTTAATTTCAACACGCGTTCGAAAGTCGCCCTTTTGGCATTTGTCACACGAGGCAGGATGCTGGCGAGCGACAATCTATAATCGCATGTACTCACCCTGCGGTTACATCAAGCCTGAGGATGGCGGGATGATGGCGGAATACGAGGCCCTCGTTAACGGAGTCACCCTGTGGAATGTCGCGATCGAGAGGCAGATCCGAGTCAAGGGTCCTGATGCAGTGGCCTTCACGAATTACGTGGTAACAAGAGATACCTCTAAAATCAAAGTGGGTAGGGCTAAATACACGGTCGTTTGTAACGAACAAGGCGGCATTTTAAATGACCCTGTGTTGCTCCGAATCGCCGAGGATGAGTTTTGGTTCTCGTTAGCCGATTCAGATTTAATGCTATGGCTTCAGGGAGTCAATATCGGAGCTGGTTATGATGTGGCGATAGACGAGATTGACGTTTGTCCCCTGCAGATTCAGGGCCCGCTATCGGGCGAGTTTATGTCTAGGTTATTTGGAGACTCAGTGTTGAATCTCCCTTTTTATGGGTTAATGGAGACTGAGCTCGCAGGTGCTTCTGTTGTGGTGAGTCAGACAGGTTTTACGGGCGAGAAAGGTTACGAGATTTTTGTTCGTGACTCTCACATTCACGCCGAGCGAGTCTGGGAGCACTTGCTAGATGAGGGGAAGTCAGTTGATTTAAAAGTCATTTCTACGGCTCATCATCGCAGGATCGCGGCGGGCATCCTATCCTGGGGTCAGGATATGGACTTTGAGTCCTCGCCCTTTCAGGTGAACCTCGACTATCAGGTACCCAGGAAAAAGACGGTTGATTATATCGGTAAGGCAGAGCTTGAGCGTCAACGGGAAGTCATCGAATCAGGGGATTACCCCTTTAAAATGAAAATGGTGGGTCTGGTGTTTGGCGGTAAACCAGTCACTGATTACGCACCAGATTTTTGGTTGATTCACTCTGAAGATAACTTTGAGATCGGCTATATCACATCGCCATGGTGGTCGCCCGAGCTTCAAACCAACATCGCAATGGGCTGGGTAGATGTAGGGTATTCCGCGCTTGAAACCAAACTGAAAGTGCATCTTCCCGATATGTATTCGGTCGAATCTAATGTCGCTGTGGACGGTGAAGTCGTGGAAATTCCTTTTAGGGAGTCGGTTAACCCAAACGTCAGAGAGAAGCTAAAGAATAACTAACCCCTAGTAAGGATTGAGAATCTCTTTGTCTTGAAAACTTAACTAGTTTAGGCCGTTCTCTCCGGGTACATCTGTGCCAGCGATTGAGGGATACCTTTCTCATTAATCATCTGCGCGTGTCGGCGTTGTAATAAACTTGGGTGCGCGACGCCACACGAGTGGGCAATCGTCTCCACTTCTTTTATGAGATTGAGCGCGAAATTAGCGACTCGCTCACTTTTGTCCACCGGATCCAGGCCTTTCTGTAGTGAACGGTTTTGTGTGGCAATCCCGGTGGGGCAAGTGTTTTTATTGCATTGTAAAGACTGGATGCAGCCCAACGCGAACATAAATCCTCTCGCTGAGTTCACACAGTCAGCGCCCAGGCAAAGCGCGGCAGCGACATCAGCGGGGTTAATCAGCTTTCCTGAAGCGATCACTCGGATATGCTCTTTAATGCCATATTCCGAGAGCTTATCCACGACTATGGGAAGACTCCGCTTGACCGGTAGCCCTGTAAGATCCATTAAACTCTGGGGTGCTGCACCGGTACCGCCATCCCCGCTGTCTACCGTAATAAAGTCGGGCGCATATTGCAGGCCGATCCGGTTAATTTGCTGACAGAACTCGTCCAACCATTCTGTTTGGCCGATAACACACTTGATCCCGGTTGGCTTGCCCGACAAGTCTCGAACTAACTTGATGAACTTGAGTAGATCCGCTATGTCTTCGATTTCGGCATGACGGTTGGGGCTGATTGAATCTTCGCCCGCTGGAATGCCTCGGGTCGCGGCGATGACCTCGTCGACTTTAACACCCGGTAGTATTCCTCCTTTGCCGGGTTTGGCGCCTTGTGACAATTTGATTTCGACCATCTTGATTTGCGTGTTTGACTCGAGTGAGCGAACCTTTTCTTCGTCCAGTTTACCGTCAGTGTTTCTCAGTCCGTATTTAGCGGTGCCCATCTGGAAAACCAAATCGCAGTTACCC
>CAJWGQ010000014.1 GCA_913041025.1 uncultured Gammaproteobacteria bacterium
CAGAAAGAGCGAAAGTGCTTGGTCTAAACAAACCTGAAATGGTAGAAAATGAAGACATTGATATTAGAGGTGGCTGGCATCCGGTTGTTAAAGCATCAACAAAAAACTCGTTTATCGCAAACGATGTTTTGCTAGATAAAGATACTAGAATGCTAATAGTAACCGGTCCAAATATGGGTGGAAAATCCACTTTCATGCGTCAGACCGCTCTTATCAGTTTACTGGCTACTGCCGGCAGCTTTGTCCCTGCGGAGAGTGCACGTATTGGACCAATCGACCAAATCTTTACACGAATAGGCGCTTCTGATGATCTGTCTAAAGGTCAATCAACATTCATGGTCGAAATGACTGAGACTGCGGAGATCTTAAAAAACTCTACCTCAAAGAGCCTTGTTCTGATGGACGAAATAGGCCGAGGAACGAGTACCTACGATGGTATGGCTATCGCGTGGGCCGCGGCCACCCACTTAGCAGAGGTGAACAAGTCCAACACCTTATTCGCGACGCACTATTTAGAGTTAACAGAGCTCAGCGAGAGCATTTCTGGAGTCAAAAACGTGCACATGAAAGCAATGGAATATCAAAATGAGATCGTGTTCTTATATGAAGTACACGACGGTCCTGCAAGTCAGAGTTACGGTGTACAGGTCGCCAAATTAGCGGGGGTACCTGATTCTGTAATCAAGTCGGCAACCGAAAGGCTAAATGCACTAGAAATAAATACCAAAGTAAGCTTGCAAGCCGATTTATTTACCCCACCAAAGAATGAAATTGACGAAACAAATACCCTTTCCGCGAAATTAAAAAATATAGATCTAGACGAAATTTCACCTCGCGAAGCACTTTCTATACTCTACGAATTCAAAAAATGGAACTAATTCCGGACCTTACTACCTAGACACAAGAAGAGCTCTGGTTAGAATGCCACTTTCACAAGAATAAGCTGACATATGACATTCGTTGTTGGGGAAAATTGCATCAATTGCAAACATACTGATTGTGTTGAAGTGTGTCCAGTTGACTGTTTTTACGAAGGACCTAATTTTCTGGTGATTCATCCAGACGAATGTATAGATTGTGCTCTTTGTGAACCTGAGTGCCCCGTCGAAGCCATATTTGCCGACGATGAGCTTCCCGAAGATCAGCAACAACTGCTAGATATGGCTGTAGAACTGGCTGAGAGCTGGCCCAATATTTCAGAGAAAAAAGAAGCCTTGCCTGACGCTGAGACCTGGAACGGTAAACCTAACAAAATAGACCTTCTGATAAAATAAAAGCTCACACCAATCATATAGAGACTTTTATCAGAGTCTTAGGGTCTATTGGGCGGCCATTTCTTCTAATCTCAAAGTGCACACTTTCGCTCCTTGCGGAAACGGGAGAGATACGTGCAAGCACGTCTCCACTTTTTACCGTTTGGCGCTCGGCTACTACAGCTCCCCCATTAAAACTATATGCACTCAATAACTCACTAGAATGTTTAATTATAATCAGGCTTTCGAATCCCCCAATTCCGCCTCCCTCATAAACCACACTTCCTGCTCCTGCAGCTCGAAGACTCCTAGCTACAGCTAATTCATAGTCTACGCCCTTATTATCCTTACTGTAGCCTAGAGAGGGCTTTTTATTTAGAGGCCAAACCCAATGGTCTTGGATATGCTCTAGGTTGCTTTGAGCTGTTGATTTTGTCGCCAAAGACGGGTGTTTCTTGACAGGTTTTTCTTTCTTGCTCTTGGTAACACTTCTATTGTTTTTAAAACCGGAAACTTTTAAACGCTGGCCAGGGTATATGATAAAAGGGGAGGAAATATCATTTTGCTCTGCAAGAATTCCGTAACTCAAACCCTGCTTCCATGCAATCGAATAGAGTGTATCGCCTTTTTTGACGACATAGGTTTTATCTGTTCGAAATATGCGCAAACGCTTCTTCTGAATCTCTACAGATTCTTTATAAACTTTTTGACTAGTTGACCTATCGATAACAGGTGGATCACCCACTACCGCGCAACCAGACAATATGACAACAGCGATAAATTTCGATTGCTTTAATGTGTTTCTAAAATAGCTGATAGCCATACGAGAACAATCCCCAGAAAAAAGGCAGCGATAGTTATTACAACAAAAGGCGACTCACCAACCACCATGGAATATATAGCAGGACTAACGAAAGCGTCTAGACCCTGTTCACCAGGCAATTGCCAGGGCCATAACTTTAATACCGACCCCAGCATTATTCCCGTTAGAAACGACAATAGCTGATCTTCATAGTTAGCCAGCAACCAGCTTAACGCTTTGCTAAAGATCAACAATCCTGAGACTAATCCCGCAACCAAAACGATCAACACATCCACTTGAAAACTCGAGACTGCCTCAATCACAAGAGAGTAATATCCGAAAACTAACAGAACAAATGACCCGGAAACCCCAGGTAATATCCATGCACAAACTGCCAACATGCTCACTATAAAAAAAGTAATGTAACTCAACTCACCTTTAGACTCAGGAAGATAAACAAACGTCAATCCCAAACATATGCCTATCGCTCCATAAGTCAGCAACCTAATAAGCTTTCTTTCTTTTCCAATCAAAAATACCGAGCCGATTATAAGACCGAAAAACATACCCCAAACAATTGGGCCATATCCTTTTAACAAGAAGCTCATTACATTGGAAAACATCAATACCCCAATAATCATCCCCGAGAACAGAGTAAGCAAAAAGCTTAAATTATGGTATTCATAGAACTCTTTCGGAGACGAAAGAAGCTTAATCGAGCCAACGCCAAAAGATGCTATAGAGTAAACAAGCTTGGCATAAATTCCCAAAATAAAGGCAACTGTGCCTCCAGAAATGCCCGGAACAATCTCTGCTAAGCCCATTAAGACACCACGAAGGAAAATACCAAGCCTTGAGATATACATCAGGTAACTATCCCTTCCTGCAAAGGAACGAACATCACATAATCTTCTACATTGGACTGAAATTCTTTCTCTTTACGCTCTATTACCTTAAGTTGTTGCTGAACCGCATCTCCTACAGGAATGATCATGCGTCCGCCAATCTTCAGTTGGTTCATTAACTCCGACGGGATCGATTTTGGAGCAGCCGTGCAAATTATAGCGTCAAAAGGACCTGACTCTTCCAGTCCTTTATATCCATCAGCCAAATGCAAACTGAAATTTGATAATTTAAGAGCTCTTAGACGCTCTCTAGCTTTTGGGATAAAGGCGGAAACACGCTCCAAACTGTGCACACTGGCACACAATTTAGCCAAAATCGCAGTCTGATATCCTGAACCAGTGCCTATTTCTAAAACACTATTATGTGCACCTTGCAGAACCAGCTGAGTCATCTTTGCCACGACAAAAGGCTGAGATATTGTCTGATTAAACCCTATTGGCAAGGCAGTGTCTTCATACGCTTTGTGGGCTAAAGCCTCTTCAATGAAAATGTGTCTGGGCGTTGTTCGCATCGTTTCTAGAACTTGTTCGTCACTAATGCCTTGCTCTCTGAGCCTCGCGATTAGACGATCTCGTGTTCGCTGCGAAGTCATACCTATACCTCCCAGATCAAACTTACTCTTCACGATGCTTCTCTCAAATCAAAATATTCACCAAGGAAAACCGTCGCATAAGTTCCAGGAGCCAGACAAAACCTAGCGTCTACCGTGCAACATGCTTCATCGTAATGCGCGCTAAACGAGTACGGCTTCTCAAAAATCTTTCGCCTCCCTTGATGAACACCAGCATATTCTAGGGCTTCACATACATCTTTAAATGGCGCTAATGCCTCTCTTTCAAGCTCCAATGCTTTTCCTTTTGATGAAGACCTGCCTCTACCCCACAACGGAGCAGTAGGAACCGAGTCGATGCATTGATCTCCTTCTATATATCTTTCTTCACAACCAGCATCTCTCCTCTTTTCAAGAATTTTATTGAACAAAAAGCTTCGCAAAACCGACAAATTCCAACTCTTAAACCGTTGTGGAATGTTTTTTCTTCTACGGTATTTAATCCAGTCGAAAGCCGCAGCGAGACTTCTTTCGTTATATCTTTGCGGTCCGTAAAAATTAAGAAATGTCTTGTGCTGCGCTTGCAAAAGCTTTGAAGGTTTAGCTTTCACCTCTCGAAGTAAGATTTCAAAGCGATTGTAAGCATGTTCTCCAATTCGCAGTTTTTTTTTAAACCTACCTCTTTCGATTATCCGAATGCCCGGAGCCAAAACCTCATCTAAATTGATCTTTCGAACGGTGGGACCGCTAAACCACTGTTCCGTTACGGCTCTCTTATCCTTTCGGCCGCAATAACCTATGCTGATTTTCTGTTGCTTGAAAAACTCTGCTAGAAATCCAACTACTTCCAGCGTATTGAAATTCTCCTTTTGAACTAGGAGATAAAGATGCTCGCCCTCTTTAGAAGTTCGAATATCTGCCAAACGATCTGGGTGGAGCTCCTCGATCACTCTCCAATCTTCAGGGGTAGTTTTAATAACCATTGGCGCAAGCATATAAGGCCTCAATCTACTGACTACTATTCATTTGGGAAAGAGGTCGTTTCAGGAACCATAAAGAACAACTCTCCTGGCTCTATCATCCCTAACTTTAGTCTCGCATGGGACTCAATGGCTCCTGGGTTCACTTTTAATTCCATAATTTGGTTGCCCAAAATCCGATTTTTTTTCTTCATAAAAAGTAGTTTATCTTCTATTTTCTTTAGGTCTTGATTTGTGGATTGTCGCGCAAAAAAACCGGAATCGCCGAACCAAACCAGGTATTGAAGATAAGCCAACAACGCAATCAAGAAAAAGCAAAAACTTTTAACCATAAGAACTACATATTCTTTATCGTTCTGCATCCTTCATAGGAACAGGTATCCCCTATAGCCTCTTCGATTCTTAGCAACTGATTGTATTTTGCAGTACGGTCAGTTCTGCAAAGTGAACCAGTTTTTATCTGCCCCACTCCTGTTCCCACCGCTAAGTCCGCGATAGTCGTGTCTTCAGACTCACCCGACCTATGAGAGACCACATTGCTGTAACCGGCCTTTTTGGCGACTTCGATAGTCCCCAATGTTTCTGTTAGTGTTCCAATCTGATTAAACTTTATCAAAATCGCATTTGCGACATTTTCATTAATCCCTTTTTCCAATATCTCCATGTTAGTTACAAACAGATCATCTCCAACTAACTGCACTTTATCCCCCATGGTTTTTGTTAGATAAGTCCAACCCGACCAATCATTTTCATCAAGCGCATCCTCTATGGACGAGATAGGATAACTAGAGCATAAAGAATTAAGATAGTCCGAAAACTCCTCAGACGTAAGTCTGCGATCTTCGCCTTTCAATTCATAATAATCATTACAGTAGAATTCAGAAGCGGCACAATCTAGTGCATAGACTACATCTTTGCCAGGTTTGTAACCTGCTCTCTCTACTGATTCAGATATACACTCCAAAGCCTCTTCATTGCTAGCTAAGTCTGGTGCAAAGCCGCCCTCATCTCCCACCGCCGTACTCAAGCCTCTTTTTCTCAAAACTGCCTTCAAAGAGTGAAAAACTTCTACACCACATCGCAAGGCTTCTTTAAAACTGTTCATGCTAACCGGCTGGATCATAAATTCTTGGATATCCAGGTTGTTATCCGCATGTTCTCCACCATTGATAATATTCATCATGGGAGTCGGCATAATCATGTTAGGCCCACCGCTAAGATTATTTATCTTTTGAAATAAGGGTATTTCACCCTCCAACGCACTTGCTTTACAACTAGCAAGAGATACAGCCAATATTGAATTAGCACCCAGTCTAGATTTATCAGGAGTTCCATCTAACTCGATCAAGGCCGTATCTATTTGGACTTGATCGTGAACATCTTTTCCTATTAAGAGTTTGTTAATTTCTTCACGAACAAAGTCGACTGCCTGCTCAACACCTTTACCGTTGTATCTATCGGTTCTTTCGTCTCTTAGTTCGAGAGCTTCTCTAGTCCCAGTGGAAGCGCCAGAGGGCGAGATAGATCTACCTTTCACACCTGACTCAAGATGAACCTCAGCTTCGACCGTCGGATTTCCCCTAGAATCAATAACTTCCCTAGCCAATACTCTTTTAATTCTAGACATATCTCTTCCTAAAGATTTTGCTCAAGTAAAACCGAGCTTTTTGTTACATCATCTAATTTTTTTAACTGCTCCAACAATTGAGACATGAGTCCTAAGGGCCATGAATTTGGACCATCTGATTTAGCCGCTTCTGGGTTCGGATGAGTTTCTACAAACAACCCCGCAACACCAACTGCAACTGCCGCCCTCGCCAAAACAGGGACCATTTCTCTCTGACCGCCTGAAGAGCTACCTAACCCGCCAGGCATCTGAACAGAATGAGTAGCATCAAACACGACCGGACAATCAGTTTTTCTTAAGAGCGACAAGCTTCGCATATCAGAGACCAGGTTGTTATAACCAAAACTAGCACCTCGCTCACAGACCATGATTCGATTGTTTTTGGTAGATCTCGCTTTTTTTACTACCTGCAACATATCTAAAGGCGCTAGGAATTGACCTTTCTTAATGTTTACCGGCAAGCCCTGAGAACATACTTTTGTAATAAAATTGGTTTGACGGCATAAAAAAGCAGGGGTCTGAAGCACATCAACAACTTCCGATACCTCTTCGATCGGAGAATCCTCATGCACGTCAGTAATAACTGGAACTTCTAGTTCGCGCCCTACCTTTTCTAAAATTCTCAATCCTTCTTCAATTCCTAACCCTCTATAGCCATCAATGGAAGAGCGGTTTGCCTTATCAAAAGAACTTTTAAATACAAAAGGAATGCCTAATGTTGTGCACATCTCCTTCAATGTGTCCGCACACTCCAAAGCTAGCGATTCCGACTCAATGACACATGGTCCAGCTATCAGGAAAAATGGACGTTCCTCACCAATTTCATAACCGCATATATCTATAAGAGCACTCAAAAAAACACCTATAGGTTTATTTTTCCACCCGAGACTTTTGTAAACCGGCTTCAACGAAACCAATAAACAACGGGTGACCTTGACGAGGCGTAGATGTGAATTCTGGATGGAACTGACATGCTAAAAACCAGGGATGGTCTTCAATCTCTACCATCTCAACCAACTCGCCATCTTCAGAACGCCCACCAATTTTTAAACCGGCTTTTTCAAGGTCTTTAACGTAATTATTATTAACCTCATAACGATGCCTATGACGTTCTTTAACCACTGTTTTCCCATAAACTCTCTCAGCCAATGATCCTTGATTAATAACGCATGCCTGTTCACCTAGACGCATGGTGCCACCAAGGTCTGAATCTGTTTCTCTTTTCTCTTGGATTCCTTCCTCATCTGTCCACTCAGTGATCAAAGCGATAACTGGATGGTCAGGCTTTTCTGAAATCTCAGCACTGTGAGCTCCTGCTAAACCGGCACAATTTCTTGCAAAATCTATGACCACAGCATGCAGTCCATAACAGATTCCAAGATAAGGAATACGGTTTTCTCGAGCATATCGAGCAGCCGCTATCTTACCCTCGAACCCTCTACTCCCAAAACCGCCAGGTACTAAGATGGCATCTGCTGACTTCAATAAATCAAAATTTCCTTGCTCGACGTCTTCTGCGTCCAAAAATTGTAAATTAACTCTAGTCGATGTGTGGATACCCGCGTGTTTGATCGCTTCAATTAGCGACTTGTATGCATCAAGCAAATCTAGATACTTGCCCACAAACGCAAGATTAATCTGATTTTCTGGGTTTAACTCTTTGTCTATTACTTCAACCCAATCACTTAGATCAGCCGTTGGAGCATCTAACGACATCTTCCGAGTTACAATTTCATCTAGACCTTCTTCGTGCAAAACCAAAGGCGCTTGATAAGTCGTCTGATAATCTACCATTGATACCACGGCTTCTTCTTCAACATTCGTGAACAAGGCTATTTTTTGTTTTGCTGATGCCGGAATGGGTACTTCAGACCGACAAACCAGAATATCAGGCTGTAAACCTATCGATCTCAACTCTTTTACAGAATGCTGAGTTGGCTTTGTCTTAACCTCTCCTGCACTTCGTATAGTTGGCACATAGCTCAAATGGATAAATAAAGACCTCTCCTTTCCTACCTCCATTCGCATTTGCCTAATGGCTTCTAAAAAAGGTTGAGATTCTATGTCTCCCGCGGTGCCACCTGTTTCAACTATCAAAACGTCAAAGCCTTCACCGACTTCAAATATTCTTCGCTTTATCTCGTCGGTGATGTGAGGAATTACCTGAACGGTAGCCCCTAGGTACTCTCCTCTTCTTTCTTTTCGAATCACTTCCGCATATATACTACCGGTCGTAAAATTGTTTTTTTTGGTCATTTTGACGGTTGAAAACCGCTCGTAATGACCAAGATCTAGATCCGTTTCTGCTCCATCTGCTGTCACAAAAACCTCTCCATGTTGAAAAGGACTCATTGTTCCAGGATCGACGTTAATATAAGGATCCATCTTTAAAATGTTTACACTTAGTTTTCTCGCTTCAAGTTGAGAAGCTAACGAAGCAGTCAGGAGTCCTTTTCCAATGGAAGAGACTACACCGCCTGTTACAAAAACAAACCGCGTCATGAGGAACCATCAAGTATCGCAAACATAAAAACCTTAAGCAGTGCTAGCTGAGCGAAAATTCTTACGAGATGGCATTAGACATTAACAAATGGGATTGATGACCTCAAACGATATTAACCTTCGTTTTACTTGAAAAGTTTACTCTGTAAATTTTGACCTTTTCTTTCGGCTCTTTTAGCAAGCTTGAATCTATGGCAATGCCAGGAACACATACCAAACAATCATCCTTGTAAATCATTGGGTAATTAGGTCTCCTCCAGGTTGGGACAGACTTTTCGCTTAATAATTTCTTTACTGAAACCGATCTTGTATTTTTGCCACCAGAGGTGCTGATTTTTTTTGCTAGTGAACCAAATCTTATGCTCAAATTCCCAGTAGCATAAAAACAATGTTCATCAATACAACCCACCTCTTCCACATTTAGCTCTGCCCAACCTAGATCTAGATTAAAGGGGATCTCGCTGATTTCGACTTCTGTCTCGATTTTCTCAATCGCTGGCTCACAAAATAGTTGCCGTTTATATACTCCAAGTACAGCGGAATTGAGGCCCATTATCGTTGTGTCCGACTCGATGAGATTTTTAACAAACTCTCCAATTTGCCCATCACTGGCACCATAATGCCCCCTGCTTTCGATATAGCCTCGAATCCAAGCAATTTTTGCACTAATTTCATTTGGCAAAACTTGAATGTCAACTGGATCAACAAGGCTATTGAAGTAATTCCTCAAAATGGCGTCTTTATCTCTGTCGTAGGTGATTACTCTGTCGAGAGCTTTAAGGTAATTTGGCCATCTCTTGGCTACCACTGGCAAAATTGTTGATCTAATATAGTTTCGATCAAATGATTGATTCGAATTGCTCTGATCTTCTACCCAAGAACACTTTCGTTGAGACAGATACTCCATCAAACTTGCTCGAGTGAATTTAAGCAAAGGCCGTCCCATAACTCCTTTACCCAAAATCCTTTGCTGAGGCATCTGTATTAAGCCTCGACCCTGGAAAACTCGCATAAGACTAGTTTCTACTTGGTCCTGGTGGTGATGACCCAATAATAAAAGGTCTCCGGTATCTAAAAAGCTGGAAAAAAAAGCATACCTTTTTGTTCGAGCTGCCGCCTCAATGTTACCCTTCTCAGGGACCTCCAGCCTTTCTACCTCAATCTCAACACCCAATTGGTTACATTGTTCAATACAGTGCTTTTCCCAAAGCTCCGAGTTGGCTTGTAATTGGTGGTTTGCGTGCAGTACCAATATGCGTTTCACATCTACGACATTGCTCAACGCAACAAGCAGAGCTGTTGAGTCAGCACCTCCGCTATAGGCTACGCATATCCTTTCAGGGTTTTTCGAATGAACAAATTCATAAAGCGTTCGCTCCACAATGTGCACGTGATTTTTACCCCAAGGTACTAGATATAATCTATTTTAACCCGTTTTTCCCCGAACTCTCTTTTCAGAGAGCCGAGCAAGTCATCGCTAGGGTTCACCTTCCAATTCTCGCCCAAGGAGAGCGTTGCCTCTGCATTGGTCAGGCCATATCTAATGTTTACCCTCGAACCTTGATTACTTTGCCGATGTGGCGAGAGAAGGATCTTGAGTTTCTCATTGAAATCCTCAGGAATAATACCCGCAGAGAGATCCAAAAATAGGCCCCGGCCATAAAGTGATCGTGCTTCGTTTATATCTAAAATTTTATCCGCTTTCACTGACAAACCTTCACCGTAATCGTTGTTAGTCAATTCCCCCTCAACGATAACTAACTGGTCTTTAGACAAAAGCCTCGAGTATTTTTCGTATCGATCAGCATAGACCGCAACCTCTATCCGAGAACTCTTGTCATCAAGGATCATAAAGCACATCGTGCTTCCGCCCCTACCTTTCGTAGTTCTCAAATTCACAATTGTCCCTGCGACTATCTGCTTTTTTCTTCCTGCCTTTAATTCGGCCAACCGGCCGGAGCAGAATTTCGATAATTCTTTTTCGTAGTCGTCTATAGGATGTCCTGTCAGAAACAAACCCAAAACTTCTTTTTCACCGGCCAACCTTTCCTTATTCGATATAGAATCATTTATTGAATTGATTTGCCTCTCGTTCGACGAAATCACATCACCAAAAAGATCCGAGATTCCGGCTTCTTCATTACGCAAACTTTGCTCCGCTCCTTGCATCGCAAAAGCAAGCCCACCAAGCAAAACCCCACGTTTGTCATTCAAATCTGCCGGGGAATCAACAAAACTATCCATCGCCCCGGCCATTATCAACGCCTCAATTACTCTCTTATTTACTTTTTTTGCATCAACTCTATTACAAAAATCCACCAACCCTTCAAAGACACCTGATTCATTGCGCTCCCTCTCTATCGATTCTACAGCCGACTCACCGACCCCCCTAAGCGCGCCTAATCCATAAACGATGTCATCATCCAAGGTCGTAAATCGGTAACTCGAACGGTTAATACTTGGCGGCTTGAGGTTCAATCCTAATCTATTGACTTCGTCGACTAGGATTACGACTCGATCTACGTTGTGCATTTCTGCCGACAAGTTAGCGGCTAAAAATTGAGCAGGATAGTGCGCTTTCAACCAGGCTGTTTGATAGCTTATCAATGCATACGTAGCCGAGTGAGATTTATTGAACGCATATCCAGCAAACTTTTCCATAAGATCGAATATCTCTTCTGCTAATTTTTCAGAAATATTATTTGCAACTGAGCCATTCCGGAACTGTTCTCGGACCTTCGCCATTTCTTCAGGTTTTTTCTTGCCCATGGCTCGTCTCAGAAGATCTGCTTGTCCAAGAGAAAAGCCTGCCAATTCCTGCGCTATTTGCATCACCTGTTCTTGATACAGAACAACGCCATAAGTGTCCTTGAGTACAGGTTCCAAATCCGGATGAGCGTACTCAACGCGATCAACACCATGTTTTCGATTAACAAAATCATCTGCTGCACCTGACTGGAGAGGCCCGGGTCTAAACAGCGCAACCAATGCAATAATGTCGTTTAGGGACTCTGGAACCAAACGGCCAATTAGTTCTCTCATACCGCGCGATTCGAGCTGAAAAATTCCTGTTGTGTCTGAAGACCTCAATAAATCAAAGGCCTTGTCATCGTCTATACCAATTTGCCCAATATCTAACTGCTTTGAATCATCTTCAATCAATGATTCATTTATGGCCTTAACGGTCCAGTCAATGATTGTCAGTGTTTTTAGACCTAAAAAATCAAACTTAACTAAACCAGCCCGCTCAACGTCATCTTTGTCAAATTGTGAAAGGAGAGCCCCGCTCGCTTCTTCTACGTAAAGAGGCACGAACTGGACCAGGTCACCTGGAGATATCACTACGCCGCCAGCATGGCGCCCTACGTTTCGCGTCAAGCCTTCTAATCGGTATGCCATATCCATGATTTCGCCTAGATCTTCATCTGATTCCACAAACTCTTTGAGTTCTTTACTTTCTCGCATGGCTTTTTCAAGTGTCATACCGATCTCAAATGGAATTAGTTTTGATAACCGATCTGCCATTCCGTAGGGTTTTCCCTGCACCCGCGCCACGTCTCTAACCACCGCTTTTGCGGCCATAGTTCCAAAGGTAATTATTTGGCTGACAGAATTAATCCCATACATGTCGCTGACGTGCTTAATTACCCTGTCCCGACCCTCCATGCAGAAATCAACATCAAAATCAGGCATAGACACTCTTTCAGGATTTAAGAATCTCTCAAATATTAGTCCATACTCTAGTGGGTCTATATCCGTAATCCCTAAACTGTATGCAACCAGGGATCCAGATCCTGAACCTCTCCCTGGACCGACTGGTATGTCATTTTTTTTAGCCCAATCAATGAATTCCATTACGATTAAGAAATAACCTGGAAATCCCATTTGATTGATAATTTCTAGTTCATATACCAATCGATCTTGATAATCCTCCTGGCTATATGGAGAATCCGAGGGCAAGCTCTGAAGTATTTTAGTCAAGCCTTCATTTGCACATATCGATAAATATTCGTCGAGACTTTTACCATTAGGCGTAGGGTAATGAGGTAAATAATACTCATCCAATTTGATTCTGAAATTACACCTTTTCGCAATCTCAACGGAATTAGCCAGTGCGGTCGGAACATCCTGAAATAACTCTACCATTTGCTCAGGAGTCTTTAGATATTGCTCGGGAGAATAAAATCTCTCTCTCCTCGGGTCATCCAAAGTTCTACCATCGTTGATGCATACTCTTGCTTCATGAGCTTCGTAGTCGTCATGATTTTCAAAACAAACATCATTAGTTGCGACAAGCGCAATATCTTCTTTTACGCTTAGTTTTAACAATTCCTGAACATGATTTTCTTCCTGATATCGCCCTGTTCGGGTGAGTTCAAGAAAATAACGATCTCCTAGTTTTTCCTTCCACTTTCTTAAAAGGGTTGCCGCAGTCTTGAGATCATTTCTCTGCACAAGATCCCAAATATGTCCTTTTATCCCTCCCGATAGGACTATCAGATTCTCACAGTCAGATAAAATGGTATCTTCCGGTAATACTTCGCGACGGGAAGACTCGGTATAGGCCAGAGAAGCAAGCTCGATCAATCGCGAATAACCCGAATTATTCATCGCTAATAGAATAACCCTTCCTTCACTCTTTACGTCGCCGACTAAAGATTCAACCCGAAGCTCAATTCCCGCGATCGGTTTTATACCTGCGTTGATTGATATTTCATAAAACTTAATAAACGCAAACAAGTTCGATTTGTCAGTTAAAGCAAGGGCTGAAAGCCTTCGCTCATCAGATAACTGACTTATCGATTTCATAGTTAATAAGCCATCGGAAATAGAGTATTCACTATGCATATGCAAATGCACGAAATCAGTCACCGAATCTCATCTCCATTCAAAAATCCCACTCGACGCTTTAGCAAACAAGATCAACTAGTGACTCCCTATGTTCCAGTTCTTAACCGGCGCAAAGCTATTTCTGTGTTGGGCGCAAGGTCCAATAGTTCTGAGCGTTTGCATATGCAACTTCGTAGGATATCCCTTATTTTTTTTAAAATCGTAAGGCGGATATTTCCTTCCTAACTCCTCCATCAAGCTGTCTCGAAAGACTTTAGCTATGATTGAAGCCGCTCCAATTGCGGGCACGGTCTCATCTCCCTTTATGACAGTTTTTGACTTTACTGGGAAGCAGGGTGACTTGTTGCCATCAACCAAAATCAAAGTTGCGTCAGACTTTAAACCTTCGAAGGCACGCCGCATAGCAAGATGACTAGCTTGCAAAATATTATGCTTATCGATCTCCGAGACACTCGCTTGACCGATAGCCCAGTCAGCAGCATTAGCCATAATCTGATCCGCAAGAATCCTTCTTTTCTTTTCAGGAATTTTTTTAGAATCTGTTATTCCGCTTATAGTATTCGCAGGATCAAGTATCACTGCGGCAGCTACCACAGGGCCTGCTAGACAACCAATACCGACCTCATCAATACCAACCAAAGTGCAATCATCATCTATTTGTGGAACATCCATAAGATATTAATTTTCCGGACCAATATTCATTTTACTCTAGCTTCTAAAAAAGCATGAAAAATCTTTGCTGCCTGAACGTTTGCATTCTTGCGCAACGAATCGCAAACAGACTCTAACCCCTTTAAATAGCCAGGGTCATCTTCAAATCTTTTAAGCTCCCTTAAAACAGCAGCACATAGATTATCCGGTGTGGCCTCCTGTTGAATAAATTCAGGAACTAATTCTTTATCTAAAACTAGGTTTGGCAGCGCAAAGTATCGACTCTTTACTAAAAACCTCAGTAGAAAATGAGTGACCCGGCCCAACTTATACGCAACTACCATTGGACGCTTGATCAGAGCAGCCTCAAGAGTTACCGTTCCTGACTTGGCCAAAACAACATCACAGGCGAATAGCGCTATTTTGGCATCACCTACATAGGTAGAAACATCTACAAAATTAGCCGAGGCGATTTGATTGTCAATTTGCTTTTGAATTGCCTCACTTACGCAAGGCACTATAAATGAGACAGTCTTATGAGACTCTTTAAGCAGCCTGCTTGTCTCTAAAAACGTGTCCAGCATGTAATCAATTTCACTCTTTCTGCTTCCAGGTAACAAAGCCACAACCATACTGCTTTTTGGCAACCTAAGACGATTTCTTACTGCTTCTTTATCGTCATTAAAGTTGAGGCCAGATGAGTTAATGTCTGCTAAAGGGTGTCCTACAAAATGAGCTTCTATATCAAGACTTCGATAAAACTGAGGCTCGAATGGAAACAAACAGAAAAGAAGGTCTGTAGATCGCGCTATCTTTTTTGCACGCCCTGGCCTCCAGGCGTAAACAGACGGGCTTACATAGTGAGCTGTCGGAATGTTCCGTTTATGCAAAATTTTTTCAATGAGAAAGTTGAACACATTGAAATCTACGCCTAAGAAAGCATCTATTTTTCTAGCCCGAAATTGTTCAACCAAGAATCTAAGCAACCTGATCAAATAGGGTAGTCGAAGAATAGGCTCTCGAAATCCATTCATAGACAAGTTATCCATTTTTTCCAACGACTCGAGCCCGAGACCCAACATCTTGGGCCCTCCGATACCCAAAAACGTGAATTCTGAATCCGGATACTGAGTTCTTAGACTCTCCATCAGTCCACTGCCCAAGGAGTCTCCTGACAACTCGCCTGCAACAATTCCTATCGTGAAATGTTTTGGCAAAGGCCTTGCCCCAATTCGCTATCCAGCTGGATCAGTCAATCTATGCGTCCGAAGAAGAATATCCTCTCCCCCTAATAATACCCACACTAGAAGCTTCTAAAGATTCCGCGAAAACACCTACTTCGGGAAAGTCGTCTCTTAACTGCGCAATATTTTCTATCGCCTCTCCAAGACGCAGACCCTTTCTATAAACAATTTTATGTGCTTCTTTTATCGCGGCTCGCGTCTTTGAATCATAGTTTCGACGCTTCATCCCTTCTATATTTAAACCAACCGCATAGGCAGGGTTGCCAGCAACGGTCATATATGCGGGTACGTCCTTCAACACAAGACTAAAGGCAGCAATATGGCTAAAAGAGCCTATTTTTCGAAATGGAGGAACACCAGAGTAACCTCCAAAATTAGCATGATCTCCAACTTCTACGTGACCTGACAAAGACGCGTTGTTTGCCATAATCACATGATCCCCTACGACGCAGTCGTGACCCACATGAACATAAGCCATCAATAAACAATCACACCCAATGATTGTGGAGCCGATACCTCCATCTTCCATTCCTCTGTGAATAGTTACTCCTTCACGGATTACGGTGCGATCTCCTATTTCAAGTGTGGTTTCTTCACCCTCATATGCCAAGGCCGGAGTGTCTTCACCTACGGTCGCAAATTGGAAAATCTTAACGTCTTTACCAATCTTTGCTGGACCTTTTAAAACAACATGGGAATTGATGACACTATTGTCTCCGATTACTACACCCGGTCCCACAATGCTCCAAGGCCCTACGGATACATTTTTACCGAGCTCTGCACTCGGGTCGATTATCGCTCTACCATCAATCACAGAGCTTGCTCAAACACCGTAATTTTTGCCGAACAGGCAGTTTCTTCTGATACATGAGCTTCGATTTCAAATTTCATCATTTTTGACCTTTGAGCAATGATCACCGATTTAAGATCCAGGCGATCTCCTGGCACTACAGGTCTTTTAAAACGGGCTTTCTCTACTCCCCCAAACAAATAATTCTTCCCGTCGGAGGGCCTGGTCCCTTGGGTCTCAAAAGCCAATATCCCAGACAGTTGGGCTGCTGCCTCTATAATCAAAACTCCGGGCATTATCGGTTGGTTTGGGAAATGCCCATTAAACATATCTTCATTCATGGTTACATTTTTGTACCCTTTAATGCTTTCTCCCGAAACAAGGTTGGTTACTCGATCGATCAGCAAAAAGGGATACCTATGAGGGAGATAATCAAAAATCTCGTCGATATATTTTTCTTCCGAATTATTAGTCGTCATTTCTCTTCCAACCGCCTTACTCTCTTGAACAAAGCGTCAAGTTCTTTGTATCGTACAGAATTACGCATCCATTTTTTGTGTTCCATGTACGGAGCAACGCCAGAATAGATCCCCGGCGTATTAATTGACCGAGTTATCGTCGCTTTAGCACTTACAACCACTCCATCGCAGAGTTCAATAGGAGCTCCTCCGCCTATCCCAACACCCCCAGCCAATATACAGTTCCGACCGACAACTGTGCTCCCCACAATGCCTACCTGACCGCAGATGATAGAATTGTCACCTATCTTGCAATTGTGGCCAATTTGAACCTGATTATCGATCTTAACGCCATTGCCCACTAGGGTATCTTCAATAGTCCCGCAATCGATGCAGGTCCCTGCTCCGATTGATACATCTTCTCCTATTTTCACGCCTCCTATCTGAGCTACGGCTTCACTAATCTCGCCATCAGTAGGTTCAAAACCAAAGCCATCCGAACCGATAACCGAATTACTATGAATAACCGTGCGAGCTGCGATCTCGACGTCATCATAAACGGTCACGTTCGGCATGATGACCACGTCTTTACCAAGAAAGACCCTTTCACCAAGGACGACGTTTGCGTTTAATGCTACATTTCTCTCTAGAACACAGTCTTTACCAACAACCACATTGGGACCTATATAGAAATCGGCCCCGATCTGAACTGAATCGTCCACAATCGCGCTAGCATGAACAAAATTTCTCGGCAGCTCCTTCTCGCGCACAAACAGCTGGGTCGCTTTAGCAAATGCTTGCTTCGGGTTTTCGACCACAAGCGCCGTCACCGAACAACAATCCAACTCCCTTCTGTGCAATATAACCGCAGCAGCTTTGGTTTCAGACAGAAACCTTCTATAGGAATTACTCGATAAGTGGGTAAGGTCCCCTTCGCAAGCCGAACCTAAGCTACCAATTGATGTAAAAGTGACTGAGGAATCACCCACGATCTCAGCACCTATCAGCTCAGCGACTTCCCCTATTGTAATTGGCTCACGCAAGAGCGTAACTTCTTACTTAATCTTTCTGCTCATTGAGTTTTTCTGTGACCCTTTTTGTGATGTCATGCTTTGTATTAGCGTACTGCAATGAAGTAGGAGCCAAGATGAAGTCAATTTGGTCTACCTGAATTATATCCTTGAGAACCTTATCAAACCGAGGAGCAATAGCCTGCACAATTTCTTGCCGTCTATCTTGTACCTCCTTCTGTAGTTTCTGTTGCCTGAACTGAATATCTATTTGAGCATCCTCAATTTCCTTCGCGATTTTGCGTTTTTCTGAGGCGCTCATCACCTCACCATCCGTCTGCAATTTACTTTGCTTATCCTGCATCGTCTGAGCCATACCACGAAGCTCGTTAGCCTCTTCTTCCATTTCCATATTCGCAGCTTCCACCAGGATTTTAGCTTCATCACTTTCCAAAATGGCTCTGACGGAGTCTAAAACTACAATATTTAACTCAGCATTGACGTTTAAGGACCAAAACCCCAATACCATCACTAAAAATTTTATGCCTATTTTCATCATTGCCTTTCCTTAAACAAATTAATCTAAACATCCCGCATGGGCCTTCGTAACAGGAGGATTCTACATGACTCAGAATGTCTTACCTAGTTCGAACTGAAAAGCTTCTTCTTCGTCATAATCTTTTGTGTTAAAGGCCTTAACCAAAGCAAATGACATTGGGCCCATGCCGGTAAGCCAGGTCACGGAAAATCCAGTTGAGTATCTAATTTCTTCTGTATCAAAGCCAAAGCAATTAACACTAATTCTGGGACATCTCGTATTAAAAACGTTACCTACGTCAAGAAATAAACTTGGTCGAAACTGACGATTGTCTTCAACAAAAGGTAACGGGAATATTAATTCAGCACTAGCTTCAACCTGCAGATTTCCACCAAAAGGATCACCGCAGGGATCTCTCCAACAAATTGGATTACCTTCGAGATCTAAAGGCGGCGTCGTTCGAGGTCCGAGTGTGGAATTCTCAAAACCTCTAATAGACCCAAATCCTCCCGCAAAAAAATGTTCGTAAAATGGCAATGCCGTGGTGTCGCCATAGGCATCTCCGTAGCCTAATTCCGTCCTCAGTCTAAGAGTCCAACTGTTGGAGATCGGAAAATAGGTTTCTCCAGCATATCTGACTTTATAAAACTCGAGACCGCTGCCAGGGATAGCTGCTTCAAAAGACACCTGACTAGAGGTCCCCCTATCTGCAAAAATCCCCCGATTTAAAGTTGATTTCTGCCAAGACAAATTCAATTTAAAATTCAGTGAATCTCTACCATTATCATCAATGAACTCAGCGATCTCCTGCGCTGAATAGTAACCAGTGCTTAGCTCGGTGTATTCCGCCTGAAGCCCAAAATTTATCCTCTGAGTCTCATCAATTGGAAACCCAAAATTCACACCGAGACCGCCAGAGTCCGTCTCGAACCTGGCCAGATTGGCTTGCTTATAATCAACAGTTCTGAGAAAAACATTAAACCCTCTACTAATGTTATCGAGTGTGTAATAGGGATCAAAATAATTAAAGCTAATCTGTTTTTGATATTTCGAAACGCTGAGACCTACTCCCAGACTATTACCACTCCCCATCATGTTACTCTGATTATAATTCGCTCCTACGATTAGCCCATAACCCTGTGAATACCCGAGGGTTGCAGAAATACTGCCTGACGGTTGCTCCTCCAAAGAAAAATTCACATCTATTTGATCATCTTTTCCAGCTACTTGGGGCGTCTCCACATCAACACCCTTAAAATAACCCAAACGCTCTAATCTTATCTTTGAAAGATCTATTTGAGATGTCGAAGCCCAACCTCCCTCAAGTTGCCTCATTTCTCTACGCATCACTTCATCCTGCGTCATACTGTTACCAGAAAAACTTATTCTTCTAACGTAAGCTCTTTTGCCTGAGGTGACGAAGAATTCAATATCAACTGTTCCATCCTCATTCAGTTTTGGTACTCCGCTAGCAGTCGCGAATGTAAATCCACTATTGCCTAAAGTACCTGTAATACGCTCTTCGCTAGCAGTGATTAAAGCCTGTGAAAAAATCTGTCCAGGTTTCACAATAATTAAAGCTTCTATCGGCTCTGCGCCAACATCACCCAAATCTCCAACTAAATTTACATCATTAACTTCATAGACAGATCCCTCATCGATACCAATGGTGATGTAAACCTGTCTTTTGTCTGGCGTAACGCTCACCTGAGTCGATTGAATTCTAAACTCAGCGTACCCCCGATCTTTATAGTAGGATTCCAAGGTTTCTAAATCGCCTGAGAGCTTTTCTCTAGAGTATTTGTCATCATTTTTGTAAAAAGATAAAAGGCTAGGGTGTTGCAACTCAATCTGACCAAGAAGCATATCTCGATCAAAGGCCTCTGCCCCGACCAAGTTGATGTGCCTGATTCCTGAGCTCTTACCTTCTTCGATTTCTATCTTGATACTTACCCGATTACGCGGTAACTCTTCAATTATTGTTTCTAGGCTGGCTCCATATCGTCCCTGAGCAACATACTGCCGTTCTAACTCTAGACTGACCCTTTCAAGGGTAGCTTGCCTAAAAATCTCACCTTCGCTTAAACCTTGCTCGCTTAGACCTTCTAATAACGAGTCCGTCTTTATCGCTTTATTACCTTCGATTTCAATAGATTCAATGGCAGGTCGCTCGACTAGATTAATAATTAAAACATCGTCATCCCGAGCTATTCGTATATCATCGAAGTAACCCGATGCGAACAAAGACCTCGTTACTTGCCTAGTCCTTAACATATCCATCGTCTCGCCCACGCTAACAGGCAAAATGTTAAAAACGGTACCCGCAGATACTCTTTGAATTCCTTGCAAACGAATATCGCCAACTACAAAACCAGGCGACTCTTGGGAGTGCACAAAAAAGGAAATGAAAAGCACTATCAGGGTAGCAACGCTTCTTGCAATCTTCATGAGTCTCCTAAAACAATTCCAGCAAAGGCCACTAAAAAATCCTGATTAAGTCATTATAGGTTACAAAAAGAAACAAACCACCAATCAATACCACACCCACCTGAAAACCAACGACCTGAGCGCCTTCAGGAATAGGTCTCCCCAACATTAACTCGATCAAATTTAGAACCACCATGCCTCCATCTAGCATAGGGATAGGCAATAAATTAATAATACCTAAAGAAAGACTCATCAGCGCCATAACCACCAAAAACTGGCTTAAACTAGTCTGAACCACTTCCCCGGCAACCTTGGCAATACCAATCGGTCCCATTAAATTGCCTGTGGAAACCTCTCCAAAAATCATTTTCTTCAAAAAGGAGAGAGTCATTACCGACATATCCCAGGTTCTTACCAAACCATCATAAAGAGCATCGATTAGATTTTTCTCCACAAACTCAACCCTTGGACCGATACCCAAGAAACCCACCGTTTTTTCATCACTCTTCATCCTAGAACCAATCACAGTCCTATAAAGTAATTCGCGTCCGTCCCTGAGAACATAAATATCTACCGTTGAATGTGGAGCTTCCTCGATCCTTTCAACTAAATCAGCCCACGAATCAGTGGGTTCGCCAGCGAATGAAACTATTAAGTCATTTTGACGCAAGCCCACACTATGTGCTGGAGAACCTTCAGAAATTTGACCGATTACAGGGAAAATCCCGGGATTAACGCCTAGACTTTGTAAAAGATTTGGTTCAGTAGCATCCTTGTGCCAACTAGCAATCGGCACCTCTAACTTAATCGGAGAATCAGACTCCAAATCATATAGCCCTAAGCGAATGATCCCACTATCTCCTAATCTTTCAGCCAAACTCAGCTGCACTTGCCCCCAGGTTTTCGTATCTATCTCATCAACCGCAATAACTTGATGTATGCGATCTCCTAGGCGGCTTGTCATGAACTGGGATTGATTATCAGCTTTAAACAAGGGTACCGGTTCGTATGATCCAATCATGGAAATGACGGCAAAAGTCAGAACGGATAACACAAAATTAGCCCCTGGCCCGGCAATCGCAATAAATATTTTGTCCCAATTTGATAATTCGAGAAAACTTTTTGCCCGTTTATTACTAGGCTGGCCAACACCCTCCTCTGCTTCACCGGAATCCTCGCCGAGTAATTTCACGTACCCGCCTAATGGGATCACCGCAAGAGTGAAGTAGGTGCCGTGTTTGTCGGTAAACCCAAAGAGCGGCTTCCCAAAACCAACGGAAAAGCGCACAACGTGAACACCGACTATACGAGCAGCAAAAAAATGGCCTAGCTCATGAATGGTTACCACGACGCCTAATAAAAGAGCAAACCCTAAGGGATAATAAAGAAAATCCATTATTAAATTCTAACCTTTACGAAGTCGTTAGGCACTAGCTAAAGCAGCTCTATCAAACTAATCAAGTCTCGTTAACTGCCAATCGCTAGAAAGACGGCTCCCGCAGTCATAACGGGAATAATCGAATCAATACGGTCCAGCAATCCCCCGTGACCGGGCAGAATGGATCCTGAATCCTTTTTACCATGTACACGCTTGACCACACTTTCAACCAGGTCTCCCAGTACAGCGAAAAAGGCCAGCGGAATGATAACCAAATAACCTAGATGATTATCGCTGACAAAGACAAAATTCAAAGTACCACAAATAACTAAACACACGAAAACACCCCCTGCTAGCCCTTCTACGGTCTTACCTGGACTGACTTTGGGAGCAAGTGGCGTTTTTCCATATTTACGACCGACGAAATATCCCCCTGCGTCAACAGAAGTGGTTAAAACCAGTAGCCAAAAGAACCAAAAGTAGCCGTCCGTACTTTCCCGAATTGCAAGAACGCTAAAGGCCGCTCCCCCCAGCAACAGAGCTCCCAGGATAGACGAGGGGTATCTTTTGCGAAAAATCCACGAACCGCGAGGAAAGAAAACCACCGAAAATATCGCACAAATCCAGGCGAAAAAGGAAAAATAGATTAAAGGCTCTCTAGGTAAACCGCTCATAAAATAGGCCAAACAAACAAGCGAATAACCACCTACACAAAAAATACGAGCCAATTTCTGAGATATGCCTATCAGGTCACAAAGCTCGAAAAAAGCTATCCCAGTAACCAAGATAATCATTACCGCAAACCAAAATTCCGACAAAAATAGCGTTGCGCAAATAATTGCAGAGGCTAAGAGTAATGCGGTAACCATTCTAGTTATCAATTTTAGATGCTCAAATAGATCCTAATGGATTTAATTGGTTGATCAGATTTGCATCAAATCTGATTCTTTTGTCGCCAACAATTGATCCACCTCAGAAATCCTAGAATCGGTAATCCCCTGCACTCGCTCCTCTCCCTTTCGCCCGTCGTCTTCGGCTACCATTTTCTCCTTCACCAGCTCTTTACAATCAGCGATCGCATCCCGTCTGATGTTTCTTATCGCAATTCGCGCATTCTCGGCCTCTGTTTTCGCGACTTTTGCGAGGTCTCTCCTGTTTTCCTCAGTCAAAGGCGGCAAGGGGATTCTGATAATATCTCCAGTGGTAACAGGAGTGATTCCCAAGTCACTTTTAAGGATTTCTTTTTCAATGTCCGGGATAATCGTTTTCTCCCAAGGCGAAACCACCAGCGTTCTTGCATCTTCCACAGATATGCTTGCTACCTGAGAAAGTGGAGTATCCACGTCATAGTAATTTACAGAGACTCCATCTAATAGATTGGGATTAGCTCTTCCTGTTCTAATCCTTGAAAATGCTTGTTGAAGCGAATCAAGTGTTTTCCCCATCCTTTCATCCGCATCGGTAATAATTTCATCTAACATTTTCTCTCCTCTAGACTCGCCTTGATCGAAAAAGACAACTCAACACTCAGCTAACTTTTGTACCAACAGGATCACCATTGACTGCCTTTAACAAGTTATCTTCTCTATCAATGTTACAAACAATAATCGGCATTTTATGATCTCGACAGAGAAGGACTGCTGTCATATCCATAACACTCAAGTCCTTTTCAATGACTTCATTAAAAGTTATCGCGTCATACTTTTTAGCCAATCTATCTGTCTTCGGATCCGAAGAATAAACTCCATCGACGTTGGTTGCCTTGACTACGATGTCACATTGAAGCTCGATTGCTCTCAAGCAAGCCGCTGTGTCAGTAGTAAAAAAAGGGTTGCCTGTTCCACCCGCAAAGATTCCCACCCTGCCGCTTGACAGAACCTCTAGCGCATCATTTTTGTCGTAATCTTGAGCGACACCAGCAATCCCACGAGCAGAAAATACTTTATTAACAATTTGGTTGCGGTTTAGAAAAGAAGAGAGAGCTAACGCATTCATTATGGTTGCAAGCATTCCCATCTGATCACCCACAACACGGTCATCCCCTAGCTCAGCAAAACCGGATCCTCTTACTAAATTCCCTCCGCCTAAAACTAAGCCGACAGAATGCCCGATAGAAACTAACTTATTAATCTCTAGGGACAAAAAGTGAAGAATCTTTGAATCATAACCAAAACCCTGAGATCCTCCCAGAGCCTCTCCGCTTAACTTAAGCAGAACACGGGACAAAGTTAGTTAGAATCCTTGAGTTGAGCCGCAACTTCTGCGGCAAAGTCCTCTTCCTTGGTTTCTATTCCTTCCCCGACCTCGAGCCTGCAAAAGGACAAGATTTCACTATTCGCTTCTTGAAGGAGATCACCTATTTTTTTATCGGGTTCTTTCACAAAGGGTTGATCGACCAAACTGACTTCGCTGAGAAACTTTTTGATTCGGCCGTCAACCATTTTATCAACGATATCCTGAGGTTTGCCCGACTCCTGAGCCTGTGACAGATATATTTCTCTCTCTTTATCAATGGTTTCTTCAGAAATATCTTCGCTTCTTATAACCATGGGGTTTATTGCAGTTATATGCATGGCTATATCTCGACCCAGGTCTGAATTGGCGGTATCAAGAGCAACGAGACAACCTTTTAAATTATCACTGTGAACATAAGCCGCTACACAGCCACCCTCTGGAGCTGACAGCCTCTCTGCTCTTCGAACCGAAATATTCTCCCCTATCTCCTGCACCAGAGTCTCTCTTTCCTGATCCAATCCAGATTCCATTAAAATCGTTAAATCTTCTTCCGACTGGTACACAGCATTAGCCACCTTCGATACAAAGGAAATGAACTTTTCATTTTTCGCAGCAAAGTCGGTTTCTATATTAATTTCAACTATCGCGGCTCTGCTCAAATCTTCTGATAACTTTAACCCTAGCAACCCATTAGCAGTAATCCGACCCGACTTCTTTGCCGCTTTGAGGACACTTTTCTTCCTCAATTCCTCAATTGCTAGTTCCATATTTCCATCCGCTTCAACCAATGCCTTTTTGCAGTCCATCATTCCAAGGCCGGTTCTCTCCCTGAGCTCTTTAACCATCGCGGCTGTTATTGCCAAAACGTTACTCCTTATCCTCGGAATCATTTACCTCTGCCGATTCATCACTTACGGTTACTTCTACGACTTCAGTCTCAGTACTATCTTCAGACTGTTGGGTTTCTTCTGCTACAACCTGGGCTTTTTGCCTTTCATCTTCCAGTCGATCCTCCTCAGAAAATGCTTTTTCTACTGTTGCCGCAACCCCCTCAGATATTTCCGTGTGAGGCGCTTCCCTTTCTTCTGTCGATTCAACAAACTCGTCTTCATGAACAACGAGTGAAGCATTTTCCTTTCCTTCGATAACTGCATCCGCCATAGCAGTTACATAAAGTCTGATCGCTCTAAACGAATCGTCATTACCCGGAATCACAAAATCAACGCCATCAGGATCACTATTGGTATCAACTATCCCGAAAACAGGTACTCCTAATTTGTTAGCCTCATTGATCGCAATTCTTTCATATTGCACATCAACCACAAAAAGCGCGTCAGGCAATCCTCCCATATCCTTGATTCCGCCTAAACTCGCATTCAATTTATTCATCATTCGAGTCCTTTGGAGCGCTTCTTTCTTGGTAAGGAGTTCAAAAGTCCCATCTTCGCTTTGTTTCTCCAGATCCTCTAAACGTTTTATAGATTGTCGAATGGTTTTGTAGTTAGTTAACATTCCGCCTAACCACCTCTGATCAACATAGGGCATCCCCGACCTCTGCCCCTGCTCTGCGACCACTTTGGCAGCAGATCGCTTCGTGCCTACAAATAGAATCTTCTGCCCCTTGGATGCTAAGCGCTTTATCTCTTCCAGCGCCTCATTGAAAGCAGGCAATGTTTTTTCTAGATTTACTATGTGGATTTTGTTCCTAGCTCCAAAAATATACGAAGCCATTTTTGGATTCCAGAACCTTGTCTGATGGCCGAAGTGGACCCCTGCTGCCATCATGTCTCGCATCGTTACACTCATATTTTCCTCCGGGTTGTTTGTATTTCACCGGTTCCAAAGCCAAAACCACCTTTCGTGGCACCCGTCGACTCATTACAAACCGGTTACTTTTTTTTAATCTATACGCTCTTTTGATTGCTAAAGCGCGGCGCGATTTATACCATATTTCTTACCACATAAGAAGTTAGATTTATGGTCTCAAAAGTAGAAAGCACCGAGGAAATTGAAAAAATGAGGATAGCGGGACGTCTCGCTGCGTCAGTGCTGGAAATGATCGAAGAATATATAACTCCAGGAGTATCTACTGAAGAACTGAACAAAATCTGCCACGACTATATCGTGGATGACATCGACTGTATTCCTGCACCACTCAATTACGGCGGAGGACCAAATCAGATTCCTTTTCCAAAATCTATATGCACATCAGTCAACCAAGTGGTCTGTCACGGAATCCCAAGCGAATCAAAAATTCTGAAAGCGGGGGACACCCTAAATATTGATATAACCGTTATAAAAGATGGTTTTTTCGGAGATACCAGCAAGATGTTCTTTGTAGGAGAACCAAGCATTCTGGCGAGGAGACTCATAAAAATCACTCAAGAATGCCTGTATAAAGGAATCGACCAAGTAAAAGACGGCGCGACTCTCGGCGATATAGGAGAGGCCATCCAAAAACACGCTGAAAATCACCGATTTTCAGTGGTAAGAGAGTTTTGTGGGCATGGGATCGGCAAAATTTTTCATGATACCCCGCAAGTCTTGCACTATGGGCAGTCCGGAACGGGGATGAGAATAGAAGAAGGTATGACCTTCACCATAGAACCGATGATCAACGCAGGCAAAAGGAACATAAAAATATTAAAAGACAACTGGACCGTTGTTACAAAAGACCACAAACTTTCAGCACAATGGGAACACACTTTAATGGCGACTCGAGACGGTTGCGAAATATTCACTCTTCGAAATGACGAGGCCATTTAGGATTTGAAAAATCACCCTGTGAGTCATCCAAATAGCAGCGCCGCAAAAGAGTCAATCTCAGAACTTCGCAACACCATAGAAGCGAAGTATTGGGCTAACGAGCCTATTAGAGAATTGCTGCAGGAGTACAGCCAGGGCATCGACAAAGTCTTAACTGAAATTTGGAACAAGCATTTCCAAACAAATAGCAACTCAGCCCTTTATGCAGTTGGAGGGTATGGAAGAGGAGAGTTACATCCCTATTCGGATATCGATTTATTACTTGTTTCCGAAAATTTGGACCAGGAAAAATCTTTGGTTGAGCAATTTTTTCAGGAAGTATTCGATCTCAATCTCGAAGTAGGACATAGCGCACGCGACATAGCTTCCTGCACAGAGGAAGCCTCAAAAGACATCACGGTAGCAACCGCGATAAACGAAAAACGCTTAATCGTGGGAAACCAGAATCTATCAAGCAAGATAGAAGACAGTTCGATGAAGAGCAAGGTTTGGCCTAGCACACTATTTTTCTTGGCAAAACTAGAAGAACAAAAATCCAGACATAAACAATTCGAAGACAGCGAATATAATCTTGAGCCAAATGTAAAATCTTCTCCCGGCGCTTTGCGCGACATCCATACAATTCTTTGGATTTGCGAAAAGCAATACGAAACCTCAGATATTGAAGAATTAGTACGAATCGGGGTTTTAAC